>CAZMAC010000026.1:0-13932 GCA_964564085.1 uncultured Hyphomicrobiaceae bacterium | reverse complement strand
GCTAGTGGGCTGGGCTGACATTGAGGGATCGAAATGTCAGAGTCAGACCACTAGGACGAGCGAACCTCTTATCGGAATTAGCCGGGAAATAGTTTCTCGCTTGTCTTCATCCCGCAAGCACAGCGGACAAGAAACAAACGCATGACTGACAACCATCAAACTATTCGCTTTTTGCCTTGCGGCGATACCGCTTTCTCAATGGAGTTCGGGACTGAAATCGACCACGCCGTAAACGCAAAGATTATCGCTCTATATAAAAAAGCAAAACGCCAGTCTCTTAATGGTATTACTGAAATGATACCGACATTTCGCTCTTTAATGGTGCTTTTCGATCCAGAACAGGTTGATCACATTGAACTCCAGCAAGGTTTATTGTCTCTTCTCGACACAATAGAATATGGCAATGAATCTGGCAGGCGCTGGACCCTGCCGGTATGTTACGATACGGAATTCGGACCGGATATGACCGATGTCGCAGAGCAGTCTGGCCTTTCCACCGATGAGGTTCGTAATCTTCACGCGCAGCAGTCCTACTTCGTCTATATGATCGGTTTTCTGCCTGGCTATGGTTATATGGGCGATCTCCCGGAGCCGATCCGCCTTCCCCGGCGAGCCACGCCCAGGACGCGCGTTCCTCGTGGCTCCGTTGCCATCGCAAAAGACATGACGGCCGTTTATCCGCTTGAAAGCCCTGGCGGCTGGCATCTGATCGGCCGAACCCCTATCCCGATGTTTAACCCGTCTGCCGATGAGCCGGTTTTGCTGGCGCCCGGCGATCAGGTCAGCTTTGAGGCCATATCTTCAAGAGATTATTCAGCGCTTGAGCGCGATGTCGCTGCCGGTGTCCACGTCGTCAAAGCTGAAAGCTCTGCATGACGAAGCTGCGCATATTGTCTCCCGGCCTCCACACGACGGTTCAGGATCTCGGCCGTTTCGGGGTACAGCATCTTGGAATTCCGGTTTCCGGGGCGTTTGATAGCATTAATCTGAGGCTGGCTAATTGTCTCGTGCAGAATGAGGAGACGGTCGGTGCGCTTGAGATGATCGCTCAAGGGGCCGCTTTTGAAGTTCTGGCCGAAAGCGTCAGATGCGCGATTGCCGCCCCGGATGCGCGCGTTGAGCTCATCGGGCGTGAAGATCCGGCTGTTATAAAGGCTTATCAAAGCTTTACGCTGAAAAAGGGCGATCAATTCCAAATCCGTATCGGCCGGGGCTCTTCGGTTTGCTACCTTGCCATTGAAGGCGGCCTAAAACTTCCGGTCATTATGGGAAGCCAATCGACATTCGTGCTCGGGGAAATGGGCGGGTTCAAAGGCCGCAAGCTTGCCAAAGACGACGAGATCGAGCTCAATCAGGCCAGCGCTTTGCCGAAAATGGAAATGACCCTCCCAAACGTAAAATTTACCAAACAGCACAGTTTCCGCATTATGCTTGGGCCGCAAGACGATTATTTTAAGGAAGAAATGATCGAATCGTTTCTCCAGTCAGAATTTACAATTTCGCATCAATCCGACCGGATGGGCTTTCGTTTGTCAGGCTTCAAGCTGGAACATTCCAAGGATTTCAATATTGCGTCCGATGGGATTGCGCCGGGGGCTATTCAGGTGCCGGGATCAGGCGAACCGATTATTCTTCTTGCCGACAGACAAACCACCGGCGGCTACCCGAAAATCGGCGTCGTTATCAGCGCCGATCTGCCCGCTCTCGGTCGGCTGGGCCCTGGCGAGACGATTTCCTTCAAGAAAGTCGATTTTCATGAGGCAAGACAGGCTGCACACGCTTTGCAGGCCTGGCTCTCAAAGACAAGACATTCAATAGCTGAGGCGAGGACGCAGTCTGTGATCGACCAAAAGGCGCTTTTAGAGCAAAATCTGATTGATGGTGTCGTCAATGCCCAGCTTTCGCAGGTCGAATGAGTCCATGCTCAAATCAAGCAAGTCAGCCAAAACGATGAACGCAAGCCCCGGCGATAAGCGGACTATCACCGCTCAGCAGAATTCGAAAGCTGAGAAAATGCCGGAAGCCGACACGCTCAGCCGCATTCCACGTTATTTGCAGGTCGCAACTGCGCTGCGGCAGCGGATCAGTAGCGGGCAATGGACGATTGGAGAAAAGATCGCCACGCTGGAGCAGCTTGAAAAAGAATTTCAGGTTGCCCGTGTCACGATCCGGCAAGCTGTCGACCTGCTTCAGCAGGAAGGATTGCTGAAATCTGAGCAGGGCCGTGGAACGTTTGTAATGAACTCGCCAACGCAAAACCGCTGGCTCCAGCTTGCTACCGATTGGGACTCTCTCATGCTCCCAATCAAGCGGAACACGCTCAAGCATCTGCCGGTCGAGAAGGATTACTGTCCACGTATCGAGCCGGAAGAAGGCATAGCCGCTGAGGACTATCACTATATTTACAGCCTGCAGCTTAAGGACGATCAGCCTTATGCGCTTGCGCGGGTGCATGTCGCGCAAGACATCTACGACATGTCCCCCGATGCATTTCGGTCCCACGTTGCGCTGGCGGTTTTAGCCGAACTTGAGACTGTATCAATTGCCCGTGCGCATCAGGTCTTGTCGATAGGCTCGGCTGATGTCTATGCAGCCGTGCATTTGCGTTTGCCTTTCGGCGCACCTGTCCTGGAAGCACGCTGTATCGTCAAAGATCTGAATGAACGCGTCATTTATGCCGGGAACATCGTTTATCGTGGTGATGTCGTGCGCATCAATGTCGAGCTGTTGAACAGCAAAGGTTGAAGGTCTGCAAGACTTGCGCAACGATTTTCTATAAATTCATTCTATCATAGACAAAACAGAATGATAGACAGCCCGATCCGCTCTCATCTAAACTTCCCCCGCTAAATGGAGGCGAAAGATCAAATGTCCGGCAAGGGCGTCGGCGCGCGGCTGAGACGAAAAGAAGACGACCGTTTTTTGCGCGGACGCGGGGAATATGTCGGCGACATCAAGCGGGCGGGAATGCAGGACGTCGCGTTTGTCAGAAGCCCGGTTGCACATGGCCGAATTGAAGAGATTATCGTTCCGGACGCAATTCGCGCCCGCGTCTTTACGGCTGACGATCTCAGCGGCGTTTCTCCCATCCGGGCCGTCTCCAGACTTCCCGGCTTCAAGCCGTCGGAGCAATTTCCCTTAGCCAAAGGCAAGGTGCGCCATGTGGGCGAACTCGTGGCCATGTGTGTCGCGCCGAGCCGTGCGGAAGCTGAGGATCTCGTCGCTCAGATCGATGTCAAGTTCGAGCCGCTCCCGGCCGTTTCCGACATGCTCGCGGCGCGTAAAGCCGGATTGGCTCTGGTGCATGAGGATTGGGGCGATAATCTCTGTCTTGAAACACTTGTTGAGGGCGACATCAAAACAGCCGCGCGCGATGCTGCCGTTAAAGTCACACGTGAATTCCGCACGGCCCGGCAATGTATGAGCCCGATTGAAGGGCGGGGCGTGGTGACGGAGTGGAAGGCGCGGCTCGAACAACTTCTCGTCTATTCCTCCGCACAAATGCCGCATATTGTGCGCTCCGGCTTAAGTGAATGCCTTGGTCTCGACGAGGGACAGATCCGGGTCATCGCGCCTGATGTCGGCGGCGGTTTCGGCTACAAGGGGATCTTGCTGCCCGAAGAAGTTTGTCTGGCCTGGGCCACCCGTAAGCTTGGCTTTCCGCTGCGCTGGCTTGAGGATCGGCGCGAAAATTTAACGGCGAGCGCCAATTGCCGCGAGCATCATTACGTTCTCACAGCTTACGCGAACGCAGACGGCAAGCTGATCGCGCTGGACGCCGAAGCAACAGTGGATTCTGGCGCTTATTCTTCCTATCCTTTCTCCGCCTGCCTTGAGGCCGCCCAGGTCGCGAGCATTCTCCCCGGCGTCTATGATTTCCCCGCTTATCGCTGCCACACATTCTCTGCGGCAACTAATAAGCCACCAATCCTTCCCTATCGCGGTGTCGCCCGGACCGGCGTTTGTTTCGCGATGGAGCTGATGGTCGATGCTGTCGCGCGTGAGCTGGGACTGGAGCCGACCGATGTTCGGATGCGCAATCTGGTGCGCCCTGAGCAGATGCCGTTCGATAATATTACAAACAAGCATTTCGACAGTGGCGACTATCCCGAATGTCTTCGCCGCGCGATTGGGCGAATTGGGCTCGATAAGGTCCGCGAACGTCAAGGCAATGTTGAGCCGGATGGGCGGCTGATCGGTGTCGGTTTCGCAATGTATTGCGAGCAGGCCGCGCATGGAACCTCGGTCTATGCGGGCTGGGGCATTCCGATGGTGCCGGGCCATGAGCAAGCCTTTCTGCGCTTTACGCCAGATGGCGGGCTGGAAATCCGGATCGGCGCGCATTCACACGGCCAGGGGTTGGAGACGACCCTTTCACAGGTCGCGCATGACATCCTCGGCGTGCCGCATGAACGGATCAAGATCGTTCATGGCGATACGGCATTGACGCCTTACTCCACTGGCACCTGGGGGTCGCGCTGCATGGTGATGTCTGGCGGTGCGGTCGCCGAGGCCTGCGATCAGCTTGCGCTGAGACTTCGCAAGATCGCGGCAAAACTTCTGCAATGTGCGCCCGATGATGTAAAACTCGAAGGCGGCGAGCTTCATGGTCCCTCCGGTTCGATCAAGACGGAAGACGTGGCCCGCGTCTGGTATCGGCGTCCGCAGGACCTGCCCCCCGATGTCGATCCGGCCGGGCTTGAGGTGACGGCTGGCTACAAGCCTCAGCGTGACAGCGGCACGTTCAGTTACGCCACGCACGCGGTGACCGTCGCCGTCGATCCGCTTACGGGGGAAGTGGACATCCTCGATTATGTGATCGTTGAGGATGGTGGTGTGCTCGTCAATCCCATGATCGTGGACGGACAGATCTATGGCGGCGTCGCGCAGGGTGTCGGGACGGCGCTTTATGAGGAGATGGCATTCGACGCAGATGCGCAGCCGCTCGGCTCGACGCTTGCCGATTATATGCTGCCCGGCGCCGGCGAGGTGCCGTCGATCGAGATCGATCATATGGAGACACCCTCGCCCTATACGCGCTTTGGCGTTAAAGGCATTGGCGAGGGGGGAGCGATTGCGCCGCCCGCCGCGATTACGAATGCCATCAATGATGCGCTGCGCCCGCTAGGCGCTGAACTTGGCGTCAGCCCGGTCACACCGCGGCGGATCGTTGAGGCGATTTGGGCGACTGAAAGCAACCCAAAAGATACCCAGCCGCAAGCGACTTTGGCGTCATGAAGCCGGCGTCGTTCGACTATGAGCGCCCGGCGACAGTTGAGGCTGCCATTCGCCAGCTTGGTCAGTCGGAGAACGCTAAACTGATTGCGGGCGGACAAACGCTCGGCCCGATGTTGAACCTTCGGCTCGCGCAGCCCGATCTTATTGTCGATATCACCCGCATAGCTGAGCTGACGCGCGTTGAGACGATGGCTGATCATGTGACGCTTGGGACTTGTGTGACCCATGCGGCCATCGAAGATGGACGTGTTGAGGATTTTACAGGCGGGCTGCTGCCCAAAGTCGCGCAAGGCATCGCTTACCGCGCGGTACGCAATCGCGGCACGCTCGGCGGCAGCATCGCCCATGCCGATCCGTCTGCTGATTGGCTGTCCTGCTTTATGGCTCTCGATGCGGGCATTCTCATTTCAGGTCCGGAAACAGCCCGCGAGGCAGCGATTACGGATTTCGTACGCGGTGCGCTCGATTGCGATTTAGCCGAGAACGAGCTGATTACCGGCATCTGCCTTCCGCGCCTGTCCGCGAAAGTACGCTGCGGCTTTGAGAAGATTTGCCGGAAAGAGGGTGAATTTGCGGACGCCATCGGCGTTTATGTCTCCGATCCCGAGCGCGGCATAAAGCGGCTTGTGGCCGGAGCCGTCGGCGGGAAACCGTTGAGGCTTGATGCAGAGGATGTTGGAGAGCAGACGGATTTGCCGGAGATGATCGCGCGACTGAAACAAGCGGGTTACGGGGGCGATGGCTATGATATGCAGATCCATGCCGTTGCGCTTCTGCGTGCAGTGCGGGAGGCATTGAGCCCATGACCCGGATCGCGCTGACGGTTAACGGCCAGACGGCGGAAGCCGACATTTCTCCAAGAACGCATCTCGCCGATTTCCTGCGCGAACGGCTCAATCTTACGGGTACCCATCTGGGCTGCGAGCATGGGATCTGCGGTGCCTGTACGGTTGAGATGAACGGCGCGATCGTCCGCTCCTGTATCACTTATGCTGTCAGCTGCGATGGTGCGGACATAAGAACGATAGAGGGCTTCGACGATGATCCGGTCATGGCGCGTCTGCGCGAAGCGTTTTCACAAGAACATGCGCTGCAATGCGGCTATTGCACACCGGGCATGCTGATCACCGCGCGCGATCTTGTTTTGCGTAAGGAGGGTCTCAGCGAGAAAGACATCCGGCGGGAGATGAGCGGCAATCTTTGCCGCTGTACCGGCTATGTTGGGATTGTCCGCGCTATTCAGAGCGTGATGGCGGAAGGCGTCGCGGCTGAAGGGGCAAGGAAGGTCAACGGTTATCTCGGTCCTGCGCCTGGCCCCGATGTGCCAGGCATGCAGGATACGTTACCTGAAGCCAGACCGGCAAAGGCGGAAGCTGCGGCAAAAGCATCCGCTCAGCGATTTGATACGCCAGCCAACCAGGGCAAGACAATCGACGTAATTGTCGGTCAGATGACGGAGCGCGACGGCTTCACCGAAATTCCGCAGCATTTTACGCTGCCGCATGAGCCGGAGAAGGTCTGGACACTGATGTCCAACCTTGAAGCCGTTGCCCAGGCCATGCCCGGTGCTGAGCTAGACGAAATCTCAAGCGGCAATCGGATCAGCGGACGAATGTCGGTCAAGCTTGGCCCCATGCGGCCGTCCTTTGCGGGCGAGGCAAATTATGAAAAGGATGATACCAACCGTTCAATGACGATCAACGGCTCGGGCCGCGACAAGCGCAGTGCATCGACCGCGCAAGGGCGCATCCTCTATCGCTTAGGCGAGGCGGACGGCGGCGCGGCAACGCGGGTCGATGTGACGATCAGCTACAAGCTATCGGGGCTGCTCGCGCAGTTCGGCCGCGCCGATCTCGTGCGTGATGTGGTCCAGCGGCTTGCCGCGATCTTTGCGCAGAATATCGATGACGAGCTAGCGGACCGGACCGGTGATGCGGGCCACGATACCAGTGGCGGCGTAAATGCGCTGGCTCTTTTATGGTCGGTTTTCACCGCAAAAATTGCTGCATTCTTTCGGCGGTTAACCGGCTCTCGTCAGCCCCCGAGATAAGAGGCTCGCACCTTCGGATCTTTCAGCAAGTCTTTGCCGGCGCCCTGCAATGCGATTGTGCCGGTCTCCATCACATAAGCGCGGTCGCAAAGCTCCAGCGCCGCGAATGCGTTCTGCTCGACCATGACGACGGTCATGCCTTCTGCGCGCACCTCGGCGACGATTTTGAAAATCTGCTCCACAATCTTCGGGGCAAGGCCGAGCGATGGCTCGTCAAACAGGATCAGCTTCGGCCGGGACATCAGCGCCCGGCTGATCGCCAGCATCTGCTGTTCGCCGCCCGAGAGTGTGCCCGCAATCTGTTCGCTGCGTTCGGCAAGGATCGGAAAGCGCCGGAAAATCCGCTCCATGTCCGAGGCAATGTCCGCCTGATCGTTTCTGAGATAAGCGCCGAGCTCAAGATTGTCGCGCACCGTCAAATGCGGGAAGATCCGGCGTCCTTCCGGGCAATGCGCGATGCCTGCATCGAGAATATCTCGCGGCGAGGTGCGGGTCACATCGCGGCCCTCGAACTCGATCCGGCCCGAAAAAGGCTGCGTGATACCTGAAATGGCCTTGAGCGTCGTGGTCTTGCCCGCGCCATTTGCACCGATGAGCGCGACGATCTCCCCGCGCTCAACCTGAAGCGATACGCCGCGCAGCGCGTTCACCTTCCCATAGCGCAAATGCAGATCGCTAATCGTCAGCACGTTGGTAACCCGTTCCCAAATAGGCTTTGATCACTTCCGGATTATGCTGAATTTCAGCCGGCGAGCCTTCCGCAATCAGCTGACCCTGATTGAGGACGAGCACCCGGTCTGAAACGCCCATCACCATCCGCATATCATGCTCCACCAGCAGCACCGTGATCCCGAGCTTGCCGATCCGGCGGAGAATAGCGATGAAATTCTCCGTTTCCGCCGGGTTCATGCCGGAGACCGGTTCGTCGAGCAGTAAGAGATTCGGTTCGGCCGCAAGCGCGATCGCAACTTCGAGCAGACGCTGTTCGCCATAGGGAAGCGAGCTGCCCAGAATATGAAGGCGCTCCGACAAGCCGAAAAAGGCGATAATCTCGCGCGCTTTCTCCTCCAGTTTTTGTTCCTCGTCCGAAACGGACGGTAAGCTGAGCATGGTTGCCCAGATGGATTGCTTGCCCCGCCGGTGCAGCGCCGTCAGCACATTTTCAAGGACGCTCAAGCCGCCGAAAACGCTCGTCTTCTGGAATGTCCGCACGACACCAAGATCGGCGATCTGATTAGGTTTGAGCGTGTGAATTGCCGTATCGCCATAAGTCACCGAGCCCGAACTGGGCGCAAGATAGCCGGTGATGGCGTTGAAGGCGGTCGTTTTGCCTGCACCGTTCGGACCGATGAGACTGAGCACCTCGCCTGGACGTACATCGAAGCTGACATCGTTGACGGCATGCAGGCCGCCGAAGCGCACATTGAGACCGCGTACGCTGAGCGTTTTCGTGTCCGGGTCTGCGCCTTGAAGCGTCATGCGCGCGATTCCTGTTCGGATTGCGCCTCGCGCGCGCTGAGGCTGGCGGGGTCTTTTGCGCGAATACGATGCCAAAGCTCGGTGACGGCGGGGACGATCCCTTGCGGCAGCCAATAGACGACCAGGATCATCAGCACGCCATAGATAATCCACTGGATCTCAGGCCCCGCATAGTCCCTCAGAACTTCCGGCAGGATGCCGAATATGAAGCCCCCGACGACAGGTCCGGCGAGCGTTCCCTTGCCGCCGGTAATGACCATGATGACCATCGTGACGGTGTAGATGAAGAGGAAAATGTCGGGGTCGACAATGCGGACATAATGTGTGTAGAGGACGCCCGCCGCGCCGGCCATAGCCGCCGAGATGACCGCGGCAAGCACCAGATATTTCGTCACATCGATGCCGACCGACATGGCGAGCGGCTCATTCTCGCGCAGCGCGATCATAGCCCGGCCCACGCGTGACTGTACGATCCGCCGGATCAGAATGAAGGAGATCACGGCTATGACGAGCACGAGATAGTAATTCGATTCCTTGCTCCAAAAGGTGTAATCGACGAGGCCGGGAATGGTGATCGAGAAGGGCGGAATATTGTTGAGGGCCATCGGTCCCTCGGTTAGATCCAGCCAATTCAACGACAGAAGCCGGACCACTTCGGCAAAGCTGATGGTGGTGATGACGAAATAAGCGCCGCGAACCTTGAAGGCGATCCGGCCGATCAGCCAGCCGCACAGACCTGCCGCGACGATGCCGCAAAAGGCGGCGAACCAAACCGATTTCGGCTCCAGAACATAGGTGTAATCGTCGGTAATCCGAAGATCGAAACCGATGGAGACAAGTGCGCTTGTATAGGCGCCGATCCCGAAAAAGGCAACGTGGCCAAGGCTGAGCTGTCCTGTATAGCCGAGCAGCAGATTGAGGCTCATCGCCGCGATTATGAAGATGCCGGTCGTGATCAGGATATGCAGATAATAGAGATTGCCAAGCCAAAACGGGACCGAGGCGAGAAACAGAACCAGCAATGCCGCCGGTACGTATTTCACCCAACCCGCTCCTTCTGTGCAAACAGACCTTGCGGGCGGAACAGCAGGATCATGATGATCACGAGAAAGCCCATCGCGTCCCGGTAGCCTGAGGAAATATAGCCCGCGCCAAGCTCCTCGATAAATGCCAGGACGAAGCCGCCGATTGTCGCTCCCACGATATTACCCAGCCCGCCAAGAATGACGATGGCGAAGGCTTTCAGCGCCGCGAGGTCTCCCATCGTCGGCGTCACCACGAAAATCGGGCCGAGCAAAGCGCCCGCCGCTGCGGCAAGGCCGGAGCCGAGCGCGAAGGTGATCGTGTAGATCCGGTTGGTGCGTATCCCCATGAGCGCCGCCGTTTCCGCGTCCTGAAAGGTGGCGCGCATGGCTTTGCCCAGCTTGGTGCGGTTTACGAGAAGATAGGTGGCGGCGATCAGGGCGATGGCGACAAGGAAAACGAAGCCCCGGTTCCAGGAAACGGAGACGGCGCCGATGACCAGCGGGTCGGCCGGGAACGGATTATCAACCGATTTTGCAATGCCGCTCCAGGCGAATTGCTCCGTATTTTGAAGCGCGATCCATGCCCCGATCATGACCAGCATGGTCGTGTCAATGTCCGCGCCGCGCAGCTGTCGCAGCAGAACGAGTTCAATGATTGCGCCAAGCGCGATACCAAGCAAAATCGCAACGGCGATCGAGGCGAAGAAATTCAGCCCCAGCAGCATGACATAGGCGTACATCATATAGGCGCCGAAGGTGTACAGCTCGCCATGCGTGAAATTCACCACGCGCATAATGCCGAAAATCATCGTCAACCCGATCCCGAGCAGCGCATAAGTGCCGCCGAGGATCAAAGCGTTGATGACATGCTGAGCGAGTTGCTCCATTGGCGCAAAAAATGCTTTGTGTTTTCTGAAGGATGGAACCGGGCCGGAGCAGACAGCTTATGACGCTCCGGCCCGGCAAATGTGCCTGTTTTAAAGCTTGGAGACTTTACCGTCCTTGATCGTTACGACGTAGACGTTCGGGATGTTCTGTGCGCTTTCCTTGCCTTCCGGCCCTTGCTTGATAAAGGAAATATTGCCATTCACGCCCTTCACCTTCACCTTCCAGAGCGCTTCCTGGATGGCTTTGGGGTCATCAGCTTTGCCAGCGCCTTCAATGGCGGCTGCGATCGTCATAATGCCGTCATAGCCGCGGAAGCCTTCGGTCAGGCCGGCAAAATTGTAGTCGCGCTTTTTCCATTCCTCGACGAATTTGGTCGCGATATCCGGGTTTGGAGCCGTTTCCGGGAACCATGGCGCAAAGAACAGAAGATGGTATGAACCATTCGCCGCCTCGCCGGCCTGCTCGATCAGCTGATCAGGTGAGGAAGACCCGCCCGTCGTGATGATCTTATGCGCAATTTGTTGTTCCTTGGCCTGTTTCAGGACAAGTGTGATCTGTTCAACGCCGGTTGTGACAAACAGCGTATCGCCGCCTGAGGCTTTGATCTTGGCGAGCTGCGCGCTCATATCGGTCGCTTTGGCGTCCATCGTCTCGCGCACGCCGACCTCGATGCCTTTTTCCTCCAGCATTTTGGAGAATTGCTGCGCAGCGCCCAGGCCCCAATCATTATTGACGGTCAGGAAGTCGGCTTTCTTGATGCCAAAGCCATCGACCTTATCCGCAAAGGCCCTGGCTTCCATTTCGGATGTCGGGCTGATGCGAAAGATCCAGGGATTGCCGGACGTCGTGATCTTGCCTGACGATGACGTCTCGACCACCATCGGCACGCCGTACTCCATCAATTTCGGCATGACAGCGAGCGTGTAGGTTGAGCTCCAGGCGCCCATCAAGACAGGCACCTTGTCGCCGACGATCAGCTTTTCCGCTGTTGCGACGGCTTCTTTCGGGTTGCTCTTATTGTCTTCAATAATGAGCTCGACCTTCATTCCGAGCACACCGTCCCCGGCATTCAGCTCCTCGGCCGCGATTTTAGCGCCGTTGGTCACATAATTGCCGGACGCGGCAACTGCGCCGGTCAAGGGCTGGGTCACGCCGATTTTGATAACATCCTGAGCCGAGGCCGCGCTAAGGCCTAGAATTGAGGCTGCGAGGACGCCGATAATGCTTAAAGTCCGTTTTGTCATGGTTTAACTCTCCGGTCCTAAATTCGATTTTCAACTTGCCGGGCTTAAATGCTGAATTCATATTATCATTAGAAAAACCGAACCATTGCAATGATGAATGGGCCCATGCCAGCGAATTTATCGGTTTATGGGGATTTCTACCAAGGTGAATGCCAATTTGAGTGTCTTTTGGGTATGCCTGACAAGATTTGCCTATCTTGAATGCATTTCAGCAGATGCATCAAGCAGGAACTCGGGTCCTGATTGGACACTGCTGATTTTCATCGCCCTCTAACGCCCATCCTATCCCTGTTGCTCAACCGATTTTGGGTATTTTACAAGTGCAACGATGAAATGGTGAGCCCGGTTTTACGGAGCCGCGTTGCAAGAGACCGGCCGGGCGGCCGCGACAAGCTTGCCAAATGCTCTGAAGTCGCTTTTGCGCGGACTGGTCGAGCGCCAGGCGAGACCGACTGTCCGGCTTGGCTCGGGGGCGGCAAAGCGCATCAGCCGGATATCGCTGTTCCGTGTCTCCACATCGATGCTCAGCTCCGGCAGCAGCGTCAATCCGAGCCCGTTTGCGACCATCTGCACGATCGTCGATAAGCTCGATATACCGAATGTATCGATCGCGCCGGTCTGGTGAAGGCCGCAGAACGACAAAGCTTGATCTCTGAGGCAATGGCCTTCTTCAAGCAGCAACAGCCGGTCATTCCTGATCAGGTCCGACGTTGCTTTCACGGTGCCGGTGACGTCCTGGTCCGGGGGCACGGCCAGAAAGAAGCGATCCTCGAAAAGCGGCATGGTCTCAATATCCGGATATTCAATCGGCAAAGCCAGCAAAAGGAGATCGAGCGAGCCTTCCAGCAGTTCCTCGGTCAGCACATGTGTCTGCGTCTCGCGGATGCGCAGCTCCAATCCCGGATAGCTTTCCCGCAATTTCGGCAGGACGGGCGGCAGCAGATAGGGCGCGATCGAAGGGATGACGCCAATATGGATACGACCCGCCATGGGCCGCGTATGATTGGCAGTATATTCGCTCAGCGCCCGAACTTCTGCCAGAATGCGCTCAACGCGGTCTGCAACATTGCGCCCGACGGGTGTCAGAGAAACATTTTTATGGCGGCGTTCGACCAACTCCACGCCAAGCTTTTTTTCCAGATCCTGTATTTGGGTCGAGAGTGCCGGCTGCGTGACCGCACAATTGCTGGCGGCGGCGCCGAAATGTCGGAATTTGGCAAGAGCTGCAAAATAGCGGAGTTGTCGCAAGGTAAGCATTGTGATTAGAATTTCTAATCGATATTTCTAAAAACTGCAATTGGTCATTATCACTGAATTCCTCTATCATCATTCTTCGTAAACCAAAAAACGTATCCCGTTGCCCTCAAACTTTGACGATCGGCATAGATGGGAATAACAGCATCGCCAAAACCAGCGACAGATGCGAATGGTTCATGGCGGATAAACTTGCTTTGATAATCGTCATCGGCGCTTGAGCGCATCATAAGTAGAATTCAATCACTGCGGTGAAAGCGGCAATTCAGATAAAACCAGAGAACAAAAATTGGAGAGAAAGATGGACGCAAAGACTGAGGAACGTGCAGTCGGTTGCCCCGTCATGCATGGCGGCAACACCGAAATCGGCAACAGCGTCACCAAGTGGTGGCCGAGCGCGCTGAACCTCGACATCCTGCATCAGCACGGTGCCCGCACCAACCCGATGGACCCGGACTACGACCATCGCGAGGCGGTGAAGGCGCTGAACTTCGAAGCTGTAAAGGCCGACGTGAAGGCGCTGATGACCGAGAGCCAGGAGTGGTGGCCGGCGGATTGGGGCCATTATCGCGGTCTCATGATCCGTCTGGCATGGCACTCGGCGGGCTCCTACCGCATGGGCGACGGCCGCGGCGGCGCCGGCTCCGGCAACATCCGTTTCGCGCCACTGAATTCCTGGCCGGATAACGCAAGCCTCGACAAGGCGCGCCGCCTGCTCTGGCCGGTGAAGAAGAAATACGGCACCGCGCTAAGC
>CAZMAC010000025.1:0-14006 GCA_964564085.1 uncultured Hyphomicrobiaceae bacterium | reverse complement strand
TCATCGGCCGAGGATTCGTCAGACTCACCAGCAGGGATATTCCTGCATGCCTTCGCTCGAGGGGCTGGACTGGCGGCTGGTGCGGCCGGAGCAACGCCGTTCGCCACAGCTTGCCGGCTGAATGCGGCGGAATGACTCAGTGCCGGTTCTTACCGATGGTGGGGGCGGTCGAACTGTAATTGAAGCGGGGCATGAACATCGCCGCCCTGTCCGCAGAGAATGCCAGACTGAAGGCGCTTCTGGCGCAGACGCAGACTGCGCTCGCCGATCATCAGGCCGCGCTTGCGCAGGCTCGAGGTGATTGTCGGCGAACTCCGGCGCGACAAATTCGGCGCCAAATCCGAAAAGCTGAGCGCGGAGCAACATAACCTGCCGCGCGAAGACGTCGAAATCGCCCAGGGTATTCTGGATGCTGCGCAGGAAAAGGCCGACGCCGTCAGCAAGGGCAAATCGGCCGATGACGCTGCGTCCCGCAACCGCAATCGCGGCCAGCTTCCCGCCCATCTGCCGCGCGTGGAACGCGTGATCGAGCCGGAGAGCACCCTTTGTCCCTGTGGCTGCGGGGAAATGGTGAGGATCGGCGAGGATGTCTCGGAGCGGTGCTTGCTGGCCGCGATCAGACAAGCATCGCGACAAGCGCTAACTCAGGGTGGCGCAAGACGAAGAAGGGCTTCTTCTGGGCAATTGCCTCCGATGACAGAGGATATAGCGGCGCCAGTCCGCCAATCGTCCTGTTCCACTATGCGCCCGGACGCAGCGGCGCCTTTGCCGAACAGTTTCTGCACGGCTTCAGCGGACATCCGCTACGCCCTTGCTCACTGGGAAGGCCGCACCCGGTTCCTCCATGACGGCCGGCTCGAGCTCGACACCAACCCGGTAGAAAACGCCATCAGGCCCGTGGCTTTGACAAGAAAGAATGCCCTCTTCGCCGGTCATCAAGTCGGAGCTGAAAACTGGGCGCTGCTCGCTTCCATCGTGGCGACCTGCAAGCTCAATGACGTCAATCCCGCCGCCTACATCGCCGAGACGCTTGAGGCGATCCTCAAAGGACATCCGCAAAACCGGATCGAAGATCTCATGCCATGGCGCTTCCGCAAAACGTCAAGTCCAGATGGATAGGGGATCGCGGAAGCGCTTACATCTAAGCTAAGCAGTACGTTCGAATAGGCTGATATAAAATCCGTCCGTCCCATTTTTCGCCGGCGACAGTTGCAACGCGTTAGCACGGTCTTGCTCCGAGGGAGCAGGGCCCAGCGGACTGCTATCCCATGCTTTTCGCCAGGAAAATTCCCGAAATTGCGGCCATTGACCGAGAAACCATTTTGTTTGCTCGCTATTTTCAGCCGGCAAAACGGAACAAGTGGCATAAACGAGGCGTCCTCCCGGTTTGACGAGCGGTGCCGCAAGGTTGAGTACGGTGCGCTGATCCTCGATCCGGCCAGCGAGCGCGGCTGGCGTCAAACGCCATTTGGCATCCGGCCGGCGCCGCCAGACACCCGAGCCGGAACAGGGCGCATCGGCAAAGACAACATCCATTCGGTCTTTCAGTACCGCAAGGGACGCTTCATCACCGGCGTTTAATATTTGTACGTTCCGCGCGCCAGCCCGTTTTAGCCGCTCAAAAATTGGGCGTAAACGCCGCTTTTCTGAGTCATACGCATAGATCTGTCCGGTATTTTGCATCAGTGCTGCAAGCCCTAGCGTTTTGCCGCCCGATCCAGCACAAAGATCGATGACTTGAAGCCGAGGCCCAGCTCCGGACAGAAAAGTCGCAATTTGAGACGCTTCATCCTGTAGTTCAAACCAGCCTTTACCGTGAGCCGCTTCAGCTTCCACATTCGGATTTTTCTCCTGAGGATTGGAAGACGGAATTCGTACACCGGCTGGGGAAAATGGTGTGGGCGCGGCATCATATTTCTGAAAGGCTTTGAGGACACGCGCTCTCTCCACTTTAAGTGAATTGACGCGCAGATCGATCGGGGCACGTTCGGCCAAGGCTTGTCCTTCAGCCATCGCGACTTCGCCGAAAGCTCTTTGCAGCTCTTGGAACAGCCATTCAGGCGTATCGGCACGCACCCAATCCGGCATCTCTACGACGTTCTCATTATCGGCCTTTAGCTGAAGGTGCTCCTGGTCAGTCAATGGCAACGGCGCGTGTTGTGCGCCATCGCATAATTCGGAAATCGCTTCAGGACTGAAGCCCCAAACAAATCGGAGTACGCCAAGACATAAGGCGCGCGGTGTCTCGCTATCCATTCGCCAGGCGAGCGAGGCGCGTCTGCGTAGCGAATCATAAACAAGTGTTCCAATAACCGAGCGATCCCGCGACCCGGCGAAACGATGGCCTCGGCCCCAATCGCTGAGCGCAACCGATGCAGGTCTATGCCGCTCGGTAATATCGGTGAGGACTTCTATGGCTGCTGAAATCTGCCCGGAAAGCTTCATTTGTTTCGCTAGATTCAGCTCTCGGAAAAATCGTGAAAAGACGATCCTACCGAAAAGCTTTGATTATGGGGAGATGGGCTATGGCACTATGCGAATAGCTGGCTGAAGACCTCGAGCATCGGACCGAAAAGCATGTCCCCACGAAAGTGGGGATGCGTAGCGGTTTTTTAGATAAATCCGATGCCAAAACAAATAAATAATGCGGCACGGCCGATTTCGATTTGAGATCCGCCGCTCTAATCGTCCAATCTTTCGTCTAAGCAGGATCTTCTGTACATAACGAGTGCCGGCTCTCGGCGTATGCCTGCAATTGATCTCTAAAAAATGCCCCAAATCTTCGGGCCCGGATCGTGCCAGCCCGACATCAACTAAAAGTCGGATAGTTCGGGCTTTCTCGCGTGATCGTCACATCGTGGCTATGGCTTTCGCGCAAACCCGAATTGGTAATCTGGATGAACTCGGCGCGTTCATGAAATGAAGCGATCGTATCGGCCCCGGTATAGCCCATTGCTGCGCGAAGCCCGCCAACGAGCTGATGCAAAACGCTCCCTACGGGCCCTTTATACGGCACCTGACCTTCGATTCCTTCGGGAACCAGCTTGAGCGTATCGCGTACTTCCTGCTGAAAATAGCGATCAGCGGAACCTCTAGCCATAGCGCCCAGGGAGCCCATGCCGCGATAAGATTTATAGGATCGGCCTTGGTACAGATAGACCTCGCCGGGGCTTTCATCAGTCCCTGCGAGCAGAGAGCCAATCATCACACAGTCAGCGCCAGCAGCAAGCGCCTTGGCCATGTCACCGGAATATTTGATGCCTCCATCGGCGACAGCAGGAACACCGGCCTCACGGCAGACACCGACACAATCCATAATCGCGGTAAGCTGAGGCACACCGACACCAGCGACCACCCGGGTTGTGCAGATTGAGCCGGGACCGATCCCAATCTTGATCGCGTCTGCGCCTGCATCGATTAATGCCTTGGCGCCTTCGGCTGTCGCCACATTACCGGCAAGCACCTGAACCGCATTGGACAGTCGCTTAATCCGCGTGACCGCTTCAAGTACGCGGCTCGAATGGCCGTGAGCGGTGTCGACCACGACCATATCGCACTCGGCATCGATCAGTCTTTCGCTGCGCTCAAAACCAGCATCGCCAACACTTGTTGCGGCCGCGACCAGCAGCCGTCCCTGATCATCTTTAGCGGCGTCGGGATGCTGACGGGCTTTTTCAATGTCCTTGACAGTGATAAGGCCGATGCAATGATACTCCTCGTCAACGACGAGAAGCTTTTCGATACGGTGCTGATGCAAGAGCCGCATCGCTTCTTCGCCTGTTACGCCTTTGCCAACCGTGATCAGATTCTCTTTCGTCATCAGCTCCGAGACCGGCTGATCCATATTCGTTGCAAAACGGACATCGCGATTTGTCAGTATGCCGACCAACTTACGATCCGGGGAACCGTTTTCGGATGTTTTGACCACGGGGACGCCGGAAATGCTATGCCGAGTCATAAGGTCAAGGGCCTCTTTCAAGGTCGCGTCGGGATAGATCGTCAACGGATCGACCACCATACCTGACTCGTACTTCTTGACCTTTCGAACCTCCTCGGCCTGCTCCGACGGCTCCAAATTGCGGTGGATCACGCCAAGGCCGCCAGCTTGTGCCATTGCGATCGCAAGGCGCCCCTCTGTTACGGTGTCCATTGCTGCCGAGATCACCGGAATGTTGAGCTTGATGCCTCTCGCCACTCTAGAGGAGATATTTACGGAGGTGGGAAGGACTTCTGAATGGGCCGGGCGCAGTAATACATCGTCAAAAGTTAGTGCAGCTTCGGGCCTCAATTTCACCATATGAACAAAGCTCTTCATGAAAATTTTGCAAATCGTCAACGACGCTTTTGCTGCGATTGTTTATCATTTCAAGAGCTCACTGCCTAGTCTTGCCCGAGCCCAGCGATGTTGCCTGCGTCAGTTTTTCCTCGAAAACCTGTGGCCAAGAGGTAAAGCTCCGATGAGTCGGCACGGCTTGCTTTGGGTTTCACGTGCCGCACGATTGCAAAATTACGTTTGATATCAGCAAGAAGCTCATGGGCTGTGCCGCCTTGAAGAACTTTGCAAAGAAATATGCCGCCAGGAGTCAGAACATTGACTGCGAATTCGAGAGCGGCTTCGCACAACCCCATAATTTGGAAATGATCCGTTTGACGATGGCCCGTTGCTGGAGCGGCCATGTCTGAAATGACCGCGTCAGCGAATCGCCCTCCCAATGCGTCAAGAAGCAAATGCGGGGCGTTTGCATCCATAAAATCGCCTTGGAGAAATTTAACGCCGGGTATCGCATCGATTGGTGTCAAATCCATTGCTATGACGCAGCCAGAACCGTCATTCGCTTTGACGCGCGTTGCCGCAAGCTGAGACCAGCCGCCGGGTGCCGCACCCAGATCGACAACGAGATCGCCCGGCTTGAGAAGCCGATATTTGTCATCGATTTCCATGAGCTTGTAAGCGGCACGTGAGCGATAGCCCTCCCGCTTTGCCGCCGCGACATAAGGATCATTGAGCTGGCGCTCAAGCCAGCGGGACGACGAGAGTTTCCGGTGCTTCGCGGTGCGCAATTTGACCTTCAAATTGCGTTCGCCGCCACTGCCGCGGGACCGGCCGGCATTCGATTTTTGTGATTTTGGCATCGATATATTTATTTCGTGAGCCTAAATGGTTCTTGAGCTTCGGCATCTACCCTTGCGGTCTAACGTACCAATTTTAATGCCTAGAGCAACGCGCGTCCAATCGGACGCGGACAGTTGCTCTAACTCTTAGAAATAGATCAACTTGACAACGTTCAATCGATTCCGATTGAACGTCGGTTGATCTAGTCCGGACTGAGCACAGGGGCGAAAATAAAGCTCGTCTGTTTTGGATATAAGAAAGAACTTATTGCTCACCAGAGCAACGAAGTTGGGTCTCTATATTAAGTTGCAATCAGATCGGAAAAGAGCGCGGTTCAAAGTTATAAGTCGGGCGTGCCGTACCGATTGATTAAGGGTGTGAAGATCCATTGCTTTTTTTGGCTGCATCCTCGGCAATCAGGCTCATCAAAATCCCCTCGCGCAGTCCGCGATCGGCTACACGTAGTCGCCGGCAAGGCCAAAACCGCATAATCGCTTCCAGGATTGCACAACCGGCAAGGACCAAATCCGCGCGATCGGGGCCGATGCAAGGCTGCAAAGCCCGGTCTTGATAGGAAAGGTCAAGCAGTTCCTGGCTAACGGCTCTGATTTGATTGTCGTTCAACCAGCAGCCATCCACCCGGCTTCTGATATAGGCCGGCAATCGCAGATGCACCCCGGCGATCGTGGTAACAGTGCCTGAAGTTCCCAGAAAATGAGCATGATTCAGCGCAATCCGGCGGGAAAGATTGTTCTCGGCCTCAAAAGGCGCAAGCTTAGCCGTGACCTTATCGACCATACCCTCAAATATCTCATGGTCGACGATTTTACCTCCGAATTGCTCAGCCAGGGTTACGACGCCAATGGGCAATGACGTCCAAGCTGCAATGGCACTTTGTATTCTCTGACGGTCCCCGAGGGAATGCCGCTTCGCGCGGCTCAAGCGGCGCAAATCGACCCAAATGAGTTCCGTCGACCCGCCGCCAATATCGAACACGAGGGCCCAATCACAGTGCCGATCAAGAAGCGTTGCACATCCGGCAACCGCCAATCGCGCCTCGGTCTCTCGGCTTATGACCTCAATTCCAAGGCCAACTTCATCCTGGACACGCTGAACGAATTCCGGGCCATTTGTTGCGATGCGGCAAGCCTCCGTCGCAATAAGGCGTGACCGGCAAACATTGCGTCTGCGCATTTTATCAGAGCAGACCCTAAGCGCATCGATGGTACGTTCAATCGCGTCTTTGGAAAGCTTTCCCGTTTGGACGACGCCTTCACCAAGCCGGATGATTCGAGAAAAAGCATCGATAACCTGGAAACCGCGACGCGAAGGCCGAGCAACAAGAAGACGGCAATTATTCGTCCCTAAATCGAGGGCTCCATAGACCGGCAAATGTGTTTTGGTGTTGTGGTGATTTAGAGAAGCATGGCCATTATAACCGGATTGAGTATGGTCTTTGGACGCAACATCTTGCCTGGCAACCTCGGCCAAAATCGGAGAGTGATCGCTCGAAGACTCAGTTGAGTCTGTTTTATCACCGATTTGCAGCGTTTCGCTGCTTCGCTCCATCCGATTTGTCACACTAGGTCTTTCAAAGAATAAGCAATCTGCTTAACGAACTCATCGACTCCTCAATTTAGCAGCCACAATGCTGCCGTAAAGTCTTTACCGGCTCAGCCATGCAATATGGTTTCTGAGCGTTGCGTTTTATGCAGCGGGTTTTTCGCTAGGTCCCGATTTCGAAGTTCGCCCCGTTCTTGCGGCACATTCCGTAGCGAACTTCGGAATCTCAAGGGAAGCTAGAATTCCAAGGGACTCTAGAATCCAAAGCAGTCACATACGGAAAATGCCAAATTCAGTTTTTGAAATTGGCGCGTTGAGGGCTGCTGAGAAAGCGAGCGAAAGCACATGGCGGCTTTCAGCCGGTTTGATAATGCCGTCGTCCCATAGCCTGGCCGTTGCGAAATAAGGGCTGCCTTCCTGGTCATATTGCTCGCGTATCGGCGTTTTAAAGGCTTCCTCCTGCTCCTGTGTCCAAACCTGTCCGTCAGACTCGATGCGCTCGCGGCGAACGGTTGCAAGGACGCTTGCCGCTTGTTCGCCTCCCATGACTGAGATCCGAGAATTCGGCCAGGAGAAAAGGAAACGGGGACCATAAGCGCGGCCGCACATGGCATAATTGCCGGCTCCATAGGAACCGCCGATGATAAGCGTAATCTTTGGAACGTTAGCGCAGGCCACTGCCGTCACCATTTTCGCGCCGTCTTTTGCGATACCGCCAGTTTCATAATCCTTTCCAACAATAAACCCGGCGATGTTTTGCAGGAAAAGCAGAGGAATGCCGCGTTTTGAGCACAGCTGGATAAAATGCGCGGCTTTCAGAGCCGATTGCGAATAAAGAATGCCGTTATTTGCAACAATGCCGATCGGGATGCCATTGAGGCCGGCAAAGCCGGTTACGATCGTTGTGCCGTAATTTGCTTTGAACTCATCGAATTCGGAGCCGTCGACCAGCCGGGCAATCACTTCCCGGACATCATATTGGACGGCAAGCCGGGTCGGTACGATGCCGGTCAGCTCGGCCGGATCATAAGCCGGTGTTCTTGGCTCAGAAAAAGCCAGATCAATGGACTTTTTTGTATTTAAGTTAGCGACGATCCGCCGGGCAATTGCGAGAGCGTCTCTGTCATCTTCCGCATAATGATCAGCAACGCCGGATTTGCGTGTATGAACATCGGCGCCCCCGAGTTCTTCCGGGGTGACGCTCTCGCCGGTTGCGGCCTTTACAAGCGGCGGGCCACCGAGAAAAATTGTGCCCTGATTGCGGACGATGATTGTCTCGTCGGACATGGCCGGCACATAGGCTCCGCCTGCCGTGCATGATCCCATAACGATGGCGATTTGCGGAATTCCCTTTGCCGACATCCGTGCCTGATTGTAGAAAATGCGGCCGAAATGATCACGGTCGGGAAATACATCTGTGTGAAAGGGAAGATTCGCGCCCCCGCTATCGACCAGATAGAGGCAAGGCAGACGGTTCGCCTCAGCGATTTCCTGGGCGCGCAGATGCTTCTTGACCGTCATAGGAAAATAGGTGCCGCCTTTGATCGTGGCGTCGTTGCAGACGATAACGCATTCGCGGCCGGATACGCGCCCGATGCCGGTGATGATACCGGCTCCGGGTACATCGCCGTCATAAAGATCATGTGCTGCGAGTGGGGAGAGCTCCAAAAACGGCGAGCCTGGATCAATCAAGCTGCGAACGCGTTCGCGCGGCAGCAATTTGCCCCGGGCGATATGGCGATTCCGTGCTGTATCAGAACCGCCAAGTATTGCCCGGCTTCGAAATGAGTCGAGTTCGTCATTGAGCGTTTCGTAAGCTGCCTGATTAGCAGCAAACTCTTCGCTCGCCGTCGAAATTTTGCTGACAATCTTGGTCACGCGCCGGTCCCTGGCGGCCCACCCCTAAAGGTTAGGCCTTCACAAGGTTATATTTTTCCTTCAAGCGTTTCTACTGGTCCGCCCGCTTGTTTCCAAGCCTTAAAGCCGCCTTTGAGGTGAGCCACGTTCTCAAGGCCCATTGTCTGCGCTGTTTGTGTGGCCAAAGCGGATCGCCAGTCGAGTGCGCAATGAAAGATAAAGCGTTTCGGTTCGCCGAAGACCGGTTTGAAATAAGGGCTCGCCGGATCGATCCAAAATTCCAGCATTCCACGAGGACAGTGAATGGAGCCCGGGATACGACCCTCGCGTTCCAGCTCCCGAATGTCGCGTACATCTACGATGGCAACATCTTGATCATTCATGACGGAAATGACGTCTTCAGGTTCCAGCTCACGAATTTCGCGCTTTGCTGCCTGAACGAGTGCGTCATACCCAATTTTCAAGGCTTTCGACATGGCTGAAACGCTTTCCGTTGCCCAAGGGCTGCAATAGCAGCTTCATAAAAAATGAAGCAGGATTCAAGAGCTTGGCGTTTCGGGTGGCGGCTGATGCTTGTTTTTCCACCGGCTCCAGAAACTTTTAAATCCTGACGTTAATTCATCCGAATTCGGCATGCGCTGATGCTTCTCAAAAAAGCTGCGCAAATATTCTATGTAAGCACGGCCGAGACCGTAGGTCAGCGCTCCCGCCGTTGTTCCCGTGATAGCGGAGCCGGCAATCGTGCCAATCCCTGGAATGAGCTTCGCAAACTGCCCGGCAATGAACCGCCCGCCAGCCGTTAGCCCTAAAGCACCGAACAGCGTGACCGCCATCGCGCGAAGGTCGGCCTGCTTCAGCTTGACCCCCATATTCAGACTGATGGCGATGATCATGCCGACCTGAACGCCGAAGACGCCGGCTGCGTCCGCAAGAGGAATTGGGGTCGCACCGGCCGCACCGGCTGCGGCAGCTGCCTTGCGAGCAATGCCTTCACAGCGTTGGAGATTCGCTTTGAGGTTGTGCGATGCGATATGCCACGCAGTCTCAACGGCATTCGGAATTGCCTCCTGCGTTGCCTGCATCAGCTCATTCAACCCCATTTGAGAAAAAGTCTGTCCCTCAATGACAATTGGTTCGGCTCGAACACGAATAATGCCAGCTGCGTCCGGTAAGAGTTTTTCGACCGTTTCTTTGAATGCCGGAGCCATGCCGGCTTTTGTTAGAACGACGATCGTCGGAATGCCTTCTCGCGCGAGAAGCTTTACAAGCGCCTCTTCACCGGGCTGAACGGTAAGGGATGGTTCATCGATACAAAGCCACGCAATATGAATGTGGTCAAATGCATCGCTTGAGGCATTGCGACTTTCAATTTCCTTTTTGAGGCCGTTGAGCGTTTCTTCATAGCGCTCCATCTCGAGACCTTCGGTGTCGCAAAGCCGAAGAACGTCATCTTCGCCAGGGTCGAGCGGATACCATATCCGCCCCCGCGTTCGCGGACGGCCCATCAATCTATTACCGATCTCGTGACCAAAGATCGCGCCAATCAAGGTTGTCTTGCCGACCCCGGTACGCCCCGCAACAATGATGTTGAAACGACCAATTTCTTTACGCGCTTCGGTCAATCTTTCTTTCCATATCGACAAGGGCAAACGCCCGCCAGCTCTCTCAAGAATTTCCTCTAAGGAATGGCTCGTCGCTCCCGTCTCATCACGTTGCTCTTCGATCTTTCTTATAGCGGTTTTTTCGTCGCGCGCTGGGGTGGATTTACTTTCTTTGCTGCCGCACAGCTGATCCAGAATCTGTTGCCACCCATGCAATCGCCGCATCTTCTTCTGTCTCAATTGAGCTAGGGATATGGCAATTTGCAAAAGTTGCGCCTCCTCAGGCGATGCCGTCTGGTTACCGATATCGGGCTTGGCCCTATTTTTCAGAGCGTCCAGAATTGCACTATCGGCATCATGAATTGTCTGCGGCGTCTCACCTGCTCCGATCCGTTCCGCCGCCCAATCTGCGAGCTGCAAAAATGGCGCAGGCCTGCCACCGTTCCCCAAGCATTTTACGATAAGCAACTCTACTTTTTGTGCGATTTGATCAGGGTTGGCTCCAGCTTCTATAGCTGCGGCTTTTCTAATAGAAGCAAGCTCTGCGCGATTTGAGGCAAGCAGCAGTGAGCGAAGGTCGTTGGAATCGCTCAATGCAATTTCAAGCCGCTCGTCAATGCGCATTGGGCGAAGGCTCCACTCATGATAGGACTTCGAATAATCTGGGATCTGATACCATGATTTTGAAGTCGATCGAAAAGATTCGAAACGGGCTGCAGAACGCAATTACAGCCGGAGAGGAGGTTGCCGAGCGACTTGCACTCGCCGAAGTCGATGCTGTTATACAAACGCGCGTTCAGGGAATTCTGATACCCTCATTTGTTGTAGCGGTTCTATTTGCCGTTGCGGAACTTGCGGCAGCTTTCATAGGTGATCCTGAGACACTGCGCCTTGCAGTGACTTCTATTTTGCTCGCGGCCGGATTTTACGGGACATGGACGCTCGTTGCGGGTTTCATCGAAATCCTGCCCATCATCGCCGTTTGGGCCGTAACAAGGGTTAGCCCGCACAAACTTGCGCGGTTGCTGGTTTATGAACTCATCATTCGCCGCTTGAGGGAGGCATTCATGGACTCGGCGGGGAAGCCTTCTATCGGGGGACGTTTAGCACGCTATGCGCTGAGATTCTCCAAGCGGGCGAGCGTGATGGAAGATTTGGCCTTTCGGCTCGCTGATCAAATTGCGCCTCGAATGCTCCGCCATGGCATTACGCAAACGCTTATGGTGCTCGTGCCGGTCGCGGCAGCGTGGGCCTATTACCGGTTTCAAATTTTCCCGGATATTATTCTTTCGCAAACTGGACTAGGCTTTTGGAGCGCCTTCATCTATCCAATTGCAGCGCTTGTCGATGCTGCGGCGGGCAGTGATTTACGGGCGGCTCTCCTCAGGAGTTAGACGGGCTCTATTCACGCCTCATGATCCTGTTCACCATAACGTTAGCCCAGGACCGCCCGCGAAAAGCGTGATTGAGCGTCTTATCGTCATAGTGTCTGTCGATCCAATCCAGGAAAGCGATCGGTTCGTGGCTGCTATGGGCGAGATAGCTGTCGAATATCATGTCGAGAATGCCGGTATCGGCCTGACGTATATGACCAAAGCGCAGAGCTAAATGTTTTTTTGCTTCTTCGACAGGTCGTCCCTCTTTAAAAATCATATAAAGCACGCTCATGAGGCCGGCTCTGTCGGCGCCGGATTTGCAATGGAGCAGCATCGGATATTCAATGCTGTCGAAAAGCGCCTTTGCATCGTGAAATGCCTGAGCGGTGGGCGCCTGACGGGATTTCACCACAAAATTTATCAGTCTAATGCCGTACCGCCCACACGCCTCCTGTTCCAGCCGATAGCTGCCGCAGTCACGATTCCCACGCAAATTGATAACGGTTTTGAGACCGCGCTGCGCCAGAATTCTCAGATCATGAGGGGCTGGCTGGCTTGACCGCCATGCATTGGATGAAAGCCGATAGCGGTTGGGGTAGATCAGCCGGAAGATGCCGTGATCAACAAAAATCAGATCGAAATATTCAAAGGCCGGATCTAAGGATCGGCTGAGCCAACGTGGCGATCTTTCTGAAATAGATCGTCGCATTGTGCGGTAGCTGCCTTGAACCGCACGTACATAAGGACGCGCGATCCGCTTGGTCTGTTTGATCATTCCGCGGGTGTGACCTTCAGCCTTTGAAATTCCTGAAGTGGTGAATACAGGCCTATTGTCAGCAGATCAAGCAATGGCACCGAATTTCGATAAAACCTTTTAGCGCATATGGATGCACTGATTGAGTCCTGCGGTAGGATAAAAGTGACGGGTCCTGCTTCAGTGAACCACGAATTGCCCGTCGACAAACTGAAACTCAGTCGGTGAGACCAGCTTTTTATGGGAAACGGTCACTCGAAAAAGCGGCCCCTCAAGATAATCATTCCAATATGTAAGAAAGGCCCCGAGGCGAGGAAATTTGGGAGCGACATCATAGTCTTGCCAAACGAAAGACTGTAAAAGCCGGGGGTGATCGGGCATATGGTAAAGAATTTCCGCGGTCGTCAGACTATAGCCCTGAACCTGTTGAAAGAACTGCGGATCTGTCATCGGCACCTCTTCGATTGACCAAACCTCACGGGAAGAGTATAGCCCGTTATCCGAACGATACGCAATTCCTATTAAAAAACAGTGAGTTAGCAGCAAACACCTTACAGTGCTGCTAATTGTGGACGCATCATTTAGAGCATTTCCAAGCGAAGCATGGCTCCGTGAAGCCTGTCCCCGCGCAGGCGGGGAACGGAGCTGGATACCGGTTCGCGTGAAGAAAATACGCCAAAACAACAAATTAGAGCCTCGTTCCGATTCCATGTGAACGGAACTGGCTTTACCTTGATGGTCAGCCTCAGCCGAAATTCGCGTGCCGCGGCTCAAATGATCTCGGCCTTAAAACAGTTGATTTTGTGGAGAGACATATCCAGCCCTTGCGAGACTCCCTCTATGCGTGTAGCTAAAATTAAAACACGCGAAAGTTGTGGAGATCATTTTGGCTGCTCCTATATCTGCCTTCATAATAACAAAAAACGAAGAAGAACGGCTCCCAAAGACAATCTCAGCCTTGCAGCCATGGGTTGATGAAATCATTGTCGTCGATTCCGGCAGCACGGATCGTACGGTCTCAATCGCACAGCAAATGGGCGCGAAAGTCTTTTACAGGAAATGGACAGGTTACGGCGATCAGAAACGTTTCGGCGAACAGCAGTGTACAAATGATTGGTTGCTCAATGTGGATGCAGATGAGGTTATTACGGCCGGTCTGGCGCATGAGATCCAGTTTCTTTTTAACGGGAGCGCGGATCTTCAACCCGGCGCATTCAAAATAAAGATCCTCAATGTCTATCCCGGCGACGATGCTCCACGGGCATTTGCAAAAGACTACAACGTCGTGCGCTTATATCATCGTGCTGTCGGGCATTTTAGAGATCACCCGGTTTACGATCGCGTTGTGCTGAAAAATACAAATGCGGCACAATTGCAAAATCCAATCTATCATTATCCATTTGTCTCATTCGAACATCTGATTGCTAAAAATAATCGGTACAGCTCCTTTCGGTCGCAGAATTCGGAGAGCCATGGGATGCTTCTTTTAACTCTCCGTCTCGTGTTCGAGTTTCCCGTCAATTTTATAAAATTTTATTTATTTCGGCTTCACTTTACCGGGGGTTGGAAAGGCTTCTATTTCTCCTTGTGCCACGCATTTATGAGAACAAGCCGGGTCGCCAAAATGCTGGAGCAATCTACACCGCGGCAGACGCGTTCTGCCTATGCTACAAGCTCGAAAAATTCAGAAAAAACCAGTCAGCCAATCATTCCGAACACAGCGACGTTTTAGACGCTCTTAA
>CAZMAC010000024.1:0-14326 GCA_964564085.1 uncultured Hyphomicrobiaceae bacterium | reverse complement strand
GATTCCCGATGGAGCATGACCGCCTTGGCTGGCCTTGTGCTGATCGCATTTGGCAATGCGCTGGTTTTTGCGCCGGCCGCCTTTGTGACACAAATATTGCGGAGGTTTCAGCCCCCGGTCTGCACATCCAAAAAAGCCGCGCTATGAACGGTAAGATCAGCAGCCAATCTGAGCCGCATGTGTTTCTTTTTTCCAGCCTGGCGGATAAATTCCAAATCCATCATCATGAGCTCCTGAATCGTAATGATTGGATGCCGAATAATCCACAGCTGCCGGTGCTGCTTTATCGCAGCGTGGTGCAGGACGAGGGCGCGGAAAAAACAGCGAAAGCGCTGGAGGCGGTGTTCGAACGCAATGGCTGGCCGCCGTGCTGGCGTAACGGCGTCTTCTACTATCACCATTATCACTCAACCGCACATGAGGTGCTCGGCTTTGCGAGCGGTTCGGCGCGTATCTTGCTGGGTGGCCCGGGCGGAACAGAGCTTGAGGTGCGCCCCGGAGATGTTGCTGTACTCCCAGCCGGGACCGCTCACTGCAACTTGGAAGAAAGCGCCGGATTTCTCGTGATCGGTGCCTATCCGCCCGGCCAGCAATGGGATATCTGCCGCGACGCGCCGACCCTCGAAATGCAGGACGCGATGGCGTGCGTAACGTTTCCGCGTTCCGATCCGGTTTGCGGCGAGAACGGACCGCTGACCGAGCTTTGGAGCGCTATTTGATCAGCCCGCACTCATGACGAACCGATGTCACCGCCCCGCCGCCGTCTTGCCTCGCAGCACCGCGATCAGCTCCGCCATGATCGACACAGCGATCTCGGCCGGGCCTTGCGCACCAATATCGAGGCCGATCGGTGCATGAATGCGGGCGATGCCCTCCTCGGTGACGCCGATTTCCTTCAACCGTTCAAGGCGCTTGGCATGGGTGCGCTTGCTACCGAGTGCGCCGACATAGAACGCGCCGCTTTCGAGGCCAAGCTTGATGGCGGGATCGTCGATTTTGGCGTCATGGGTGAGCGCGATGATTGCGGTGCGCGCATCGGTGCCAGCCAGCGGCAGACCGTCTTCCGGCCATTCCGTGATGAGATGGGCATCGGGGAAACGTTCCGGCGTGGCAAATGCCTCGCGCGGATCGATGATCGTGACGTCATGGCCGATCATGCGTGCAAGCGGTAGGAGATATTGCGCGGCATGTACCGCGCCAATGACGATCAGGCGCAAAGGTGGATTGAAGATGCGGATGAAGAGTTCGCCATCCGGTGTCTCGACCGTGCCTGAGCGATCAAGACGAAAGGCATCGGCCAAAGGCTCGGCGAGGTCCGGAAGGATTGCACTCTGCTCCGGAGAAACCAGTTTTTGCTCGCCGCTGGACAGCCATGTGAGCAATGCAATGGGTTGGCGTTCCGCTTGCGCGGCCAGGATTTTTTCGGCCAGATCTTTTTGCATTGCCGGTTCCGCTTACTCAGAGATAAAGGGTTCCACATAAATGCGTATGCGTCCGCCGCAGGCAAGCCCGGCACGCCAGGCCGTTTCATCCGCGACGCCAAATTCCAGGAGTTTCGGTTTACCGCTTTCAATAATGTCGAGGGCTTCGGTAATGACCTCGCCTTCAACACAGCCGCCGGAGACCGATCCGAAAAAATGTCCCTTCTGATCGATAACCAGCTGGCTTCCGGTCGGTTGCGGCGCCGAGCCCCAAGTCTGCACGACGGTTGCGATTGCGATCTTGCGACCCTGCGACTGCCAATCAAGCGCGGTTTTCAGCATATCATTCGGACCCATAGGCTTCCTCATTTCGTCTTTTTGACCTCTTATATTGCCAATTATGACATGCTTCGGATATTTTCGCACGGGGGGTAAGAGCGCGCGTAGTATGGCTTAGACAAATGAGGCGACGAAAAGAATTGTTGCGCTTCAACGCTCTTTGGTGTTGATGCGTGTCTAAGGCAATCGAGCCGGGCACGAACAGGCCGTGCGGCAGCCGCTTCGTCGTTTCCATCTCAGCGATATGAAGGCAGCGCAGGCCTTGAGAGAAGTAGCCGCTGCGCCCGCGTGCGTCTGGGGGTACGGGCATATGAGACTGGGAAAGCACATCGCCGTCATCGGGGCGGGCGTGGGGGGGCTTGCTATCGCGCTCAAGCTGCGCCGTGAGGGCTACCGCGTTACGATATTCGAGCCGGAAGAGCCGGGCAGCCAGGTTTCTTCGGGAGGTGCGGGTATGATTATGGCGGCTCAGGTCGGGCCGCTGTCCCAACCGGGTTTATGGCGAAAGCTGCCCAAAATTCTGAACGACCCTCAAGGCCCGCTCGTCGTACATTGGGGACATATGCCCCGGTTGACGCCCTGGTTCCGGCGTTTCCTGCGCAATTCGCGGCGCAATCGGTATAATGCAATCGCGGACACACTCGCACCGCTCACAACGCAATCTCTGCATGCCTGGCTCGAACTCATGGGCCCTCATGACGGCCCGAGGCTGCTTCGTCAGGACGGTCTGCTTTACGTCTTCAAATCGCCACGCGTCTTTCGCGCCGCGCGCAAGGATGCCGCGTTCCGTGACGGCTACGGCGTTTCTTCAGAGATTATACCAGCCGAAGAATTGCGGCAGATGGAACCCTCGCTCGGACCGAATCTGGCGGGCGGTGTGCTTTATCCGGAAAACGGTCATTGCACCGACTTGGACAAGCTGGCCGCGGCTCTGGCAGGTGCGTTCCGGACGTCTGGCGGGGAGCTTCACCGTGTCACGGTTCGCCAACTATTGTCGGGCGGGAACGGCGTTGTGCGGCTCGTTTGCGACGATGGCGAGCACAGTGTCGAGACGGCAGTCGTGTCGGCGGGACTTTGGTCAGGGCCTCTCGTTAAACCCTACGGCGTCAAGCAAATGCTCGCAGCGGAACGCGGCTATCATCTCATGTTGAAGGAGCCGCAGATTTCCATCCGCCGTCCGATCATCGCGGGCGATTACAGCTTTGCCATCACGCCGCTTTCGGGCGGCATACGACTTGCCGGAACATCGGAGTTCGCCAGTGCCCGCACGCAGCCGAACTGGGAACGGGCCGACATGCTTTTGGACCAGGCCAAAACATTCTTGCCGGAGATCAATGGCGAAGAGTCGGCCTCCCGCTGGATGGGGCCGCGGCCCTCGACCGCAGACTCTCTGCCGGTCATCGGGCGGACACCCAAAAACCCAAATATCATCTGCGCCTATGGGCATGGTCATTTGGGGCTGACGCTCGGCGCGGTGACAGCAAATATTGTCGCCGATCTCATTGCCCGCCGCGAAAACGCGGAAGAGGTCGGGAAGCTCAAGCCGAACCGTGTTTAGATAGTGCTGATAATAATGACAAAGCGCAATAGTTGTCGGGCCGCTCGATCACGGTTGCAACCAGGATCAAGCGGCCCTTTTAAATATGTCGTGAGGTACCAGCAGCCTCGTGAGCATAAATATCACTTTTGAGCCTGGAAGCAGTACACTTAGAGCCTGTTCCGTTCACATGGAATCGGAACAAGGCTCTAATTTGTTGTTTTGGCGCATTTTCTTAACGCGAACCGGTATCCACTTCGCTTGAAAATGCTCTAGAAGTGATGTGTTGAAGTTGTGCATAAGCACCCGGGCGTCATGATACTGAAAAATTTCTATGAAATTCTATTTATCTTGACGCCATAGAGAAGCACAAAAACTCTGAATACCGATAGCTTTCAATCATTTTAGTGCATCACGCTGTTTCAAAGTCCACTGGCTATTCTGTCCCAACCATTGCTTTTCGAGCGCGATCAGCTTTCCGCTTTTTTGCCAGTCCGCAACCGTTTGCGAAAGAAAAGCGGTGAGCGCAGACTCGTCTTGTCCGGTTTGGATGGCGAGGGCCCAGGGCAAGACAGGCATGTTGAGCGGGACGACCTGATAGTCTTTCCAGCGCTCGCCTTGGCTCCTCTTCAGATGAATAAGCTTTGTATTTTCCTCGGCCAAAGCGACACATCGGCCATCCGCCAAAGCCTTTACTGCATCCGGTAAGCTTCTGAATGTTATGAGTGTTGCACCCATCGCCTTCGATTCCAGCGCGTCATTGTAATGAGCATTCAAAATCGTGCAGATGGATTTTCCGGCGAGACCGTCTGGCAATGGCATGCGGCTTTCGCTTGGCTGTAGCAAGGCCGGCGTGCTCGCATAATAGTGCGGCTCGATCAAATCCGCTTGTTCGGCCCGGTCCTTGGTTACGCTGACTGTGGCGATGACCAGATCCACCATATCGGCTTGCAAAAATTGCAGCCTGCTGACCGCTGAGACGGGAGAGAGCTTCAGCTTCACGCCCAGACGCTCCGCAATATCGCGCGCAAGATCGATTTCCAGACCGATCAATTCGCCCGATGCGTTCCGCGATCCGAAAGGCGGGTAATCTTCTTTGACCCCAATCGTGATTTCGCCCTTGGCCTTCAGCTCATCGAGCTTGCCGGCCTGTCCGGCTCCGGCCCAGAGAATCCAGAAAACAGCCGCTAACAGGACGCCTGTGAAGGCAGGTTTTCGCATCATAAATTCTCTTCCGATCATCCAGCAAAGCCCCCTCGCGTCAAGCATCGCTCGCCGTGTGTTCCACGAAAAGATGCGCGAATAAAGACTTATCCGGCGCAGCCGTAAAAGGGGGGCACGCGCAGAATGCGCGTTACAGCAGCTTGGTCAGCGTGAAGCGGTCCTCCAATTTCGCATTGGCTGATTGAATCGTATCTTCAGAGCCGAGGACCACGGCCCGCCCATGCGCCGCGATGGCATCGAGCGCGTCGGCGAAAGCGCGGATATCGGCCGGTGTCGTCCCGAGCACTTCCTCGCGGATCTTTTGAAGCCGCTCTTCGCTGTCGCCTGCAAGATAACGTGAGAGCGAAACGAGCCCTTTCGCGTCGGGCAAGCGATAAGTGTCGATATTGCCGATCGTACCGATAATCGCGTGTTCCAGATCCGTTTGATTGCCGGCAACGCTTCGAAGAAATGCCGCTGCGCCGTCATAGACAGCGATCGTGTCCAAAAGATTGGGATCACGGTAGGACGCGAATGCGAAAACGCCGGAGCGCAGATCAAGTGAGCCAAAGGCTCCATAAGCGCCGCCTTGCACGCGGATTTTTTCCCAAAGCCAAGCCCCGCGCAGCCAGTGATTTGCGACTAGCGCGGCGCCGCCCGCCTGATAACCGAGTTTCGCTAAGCTTTCACCTTTAACGACATAGTTCACCTGCGCCGGTATCGTAAAAGCTTCAAAGCGTGGCAGCTCCGGTCGCAGCCATTCCGGCTCCGCCACAGAACCTGTCGGCATAGCCTCGGCAAGGCGGGAAAGCTCCGGTTCAATCCGGCGTAAATCCTGCGCTTCAGCCGTCACATTGAGCGTCAACGCGTCGCGGCGGACAAGCAGATCTCTCATTTGCAAGAGCGACGTAGCCGTATCGTCCTCTTCTTCGGCGCTATTACCGCTTATGCCGCGCAGACGCTGTAAATAGCTGATACCGCTGAGCTGCTCGCTCGCCCAATCAGCCTCAGTCAGGCTCGACCGCAATCGCGTGCCTGCAAATTGAGACCCGCCGGGAACGAGCCTGGCTTCGAGTTGAGCGCGTTCCTCGCTGACGATCTGTGCAAGGCGCTCGCGATCGTCGAGTCGGGCGGCAAGTAAAACATCCGTCAGGATGGAAACAAGCTCGCCAGCTTTCTCAGGCATGGCTTTTGCGCGAATAAGAAGCTGGGCTGCGCTGGCTTCGCTATCGACGATTGAAGACGTCCAGCTTCGAACGGAAATCCCGCCGGTCGAACGCCCGATCCGCTGCGAGAGCTGAACCATATCCAGATCGGCGGCGCCGGTTTCGAGCAAGGCCTTCTCAAAGATACGCGTGAGGGGCAAAAATTCGGCTGGAAGCCTGCGAAGATCGAAACCTATATCGAGATAGACAATCCCATTCGTCGGCAGATCGTGAGTGACGATACGGGCATCCGACAGCTTACCAATTTCGATGGGAATAGGCGTATTCTTTGGCGGTAGATCTTTGAGGGTCAGCCGTGGAATCGACGCAAGCGCCTCCGGACTGTCCGGCTTTTCCTGCAATGCTTTTAAGAGTTGTGTTTCCTTAATGACCTTCGACAGGTCGCCGGCCGTCATGGCCGACTTGACCTGATCGAGCCGCTCACGCTCCTGGCGCGTCTCGCGTTCCGTCAGCTCCGGATCGGGTGTAAAAAGCAAGGTCGTGCGATGAGGATTCTCGATCAGTTTCGCCCGGATCAAATCTTCAAAGACGCGCTCACCATTGGCTATACGGGATTTAAGCGCGCTTAGCGGCTCCTCCCACGCAAGCGGTGCAAGCGGGTCGCCGTCGTAATTCCAGAACTGCAGGCTGCGAAGCATCAATCGCAAGCCGCGCGGGAAAGCGCCTGTATTATTTTCGCGAAGGCGAAATTCGATCGTGTTGAGCGAAGCCTCCACGGTCATCGGGTCGATCCCGTCGTCCGCCAGTCGCGAGAGCGTATCGAGGATCAGCGCTTCGGCTTTATCCGCATCGCTCGGAACGATGCCCTTCAGTCCGGTGGTGAAATTCATCTGCCGGAGCGAGGGGCTCAGACCAGAGGCCGTCAGGTCGTCACCGAGACGGGAGTCGATCAGCGCTTTCCGCAGCGGCGATGCCGCCGTTCCAAACAGAATCTGATCGAGCGCGGCAAGCGCAAGGCTGGTTTCAACCTCACCTGTTTTATCAAGCATCCAATTGACGGTCACACGCGCTTGTTTCGGTCCTTGCTCAGCTCCGCTTGCGGGCAGGGTATGGTGGAGTTTGCGCGGTGCATCGAAGCGCGGCTGAAGCGCAATCTCGGAATTCGGATCGAGGGAGGCAAAATCCTCAAGAACCGCATTCAGAATTTCAAGCCGCTTTTCCGGGTCGTCATCGCCATAAAAGAAGAATTTCGCATTCGCCGGATGATAAAAGCGCTCATGAAAGGCTTTGAACGCGTCATAGGTTAAGTTTGGGATCTGGCTTGGGTCCCCGCCGGAGTCGACGCCATAGGTGGTGTCAGGATAGATCGACCGCTGGGAGAGCCGGTAGACTCGTCCGTCCGCCGACGCATAATTACCCTTCATCTCGTTAAAGACGACGCCTTTATAAATGAGCGGCGCATCCGGATCGTCGAGTTCGTAATGCCAGCCTTCCTGTTTTAAAATTTCCGGGGTGATGCGCGGATGAAAGACGGCGTCGAGATAGACTTCAACGAGATTGTAAAAATCCTGAAGGTTGACGCTGGCGACCGGATAGACGGTTTTATCCGGAAAGGTCATCGCATTGAGAAACGTGTTCAGAGAGCTTTTCAGCATCTCCAGGAAGGGTGCTTTAACCGGAAATTTCTGCGATCCGCAAAGCACCGAATGCTCCATGATGTGGGCGATGCCAGTGGAGTCGGATGGCGGTGTGCGAAAGCTTACGCCGAAAACCTTGTTTTCATCCTCGACAGACAGAGACAGAAGTTCAGCGCCGGTTTTTTCATGCCGGTAAAGCCGGGCAAGCCCACCGATTTCCGGCACCCTCTCTTGGCGCTGTTCCTCGAACCCATGTAATATCGTCATCGGACCTCGCTGTGGACTTAAAGAATGTTGCTATTATTTCTGTAAGAAACGCCAGTCTTCAAGGATATGGCGTCAAAAAGCGCTCGCCGATCACAAAAACATTGTCCTGCGCATTTGATCTTGTCATGCAAAACAGGCAAAACAGAAATGGCATACGTGCTCGCGCGGCGATAGGCTCTCATTGTGCTCGCCGCTTTAAAACAAACAAATCTTCAGTGCTTGAAACTCGGGTACGATCATTAACGGTTCAAAGGCAGTATAATTCATGACAGCACCCAACGCTTTAGCGGCCACGCCTTCGGAAAACGGCTTCTTTTCGTCATCTCTCGCCGAAAGCGATCCTGAAATCTACGCGGCCGTCTCAAGTGAATTGGAACGCCAGCAAAATGAAATCGAACTGATTGCCTCGGAAAACATCGTCTCGCGCGCTGTTTTGGAGGCCGCCGGCACTGTCCTGACCAATAAATACGCCGAAGGATATCCGGGTAAGCGTTATTACGGCGGCTGCCAATATGTGGACATTGCGGAGAACCTCGCCATTGACCGCGCCAAACGGTTGTTCAAATGCGATTTTGCCAATGTGCAGCCGAATTCCGGCTCGCAGGCAAACCAGGGCGTCATGCTCGCGCTTACCAAGCCCGGAGATACGATTCTCGGCATGAGCCTGGATGCCGGAGGCCATCTAACGCATGGCGCTGCGCCGAACCTGTCGGGCAAATGGTTCAATGCTGTGCAATATGGCGTGCGCCGTGACGACGCGCTTCTGGATTACGATCAGGTTGCGCGCCTGGCGGATGAGCACAAGCCGAAGATCATTATCGCCGGCGGCTCGGCTTATGCGCGCACCATCGATTTTGCGAAATTCCGTCAGATCGCCGACAGCGTCGGGGCCTATCTGATGGTGGACATGGCGCATTTCTCCGGGCTCGTCGCAGCCGGCGTTCACCCGAGCCCGCTGCCCCACGCTCACGTGGCGACGACGACGACTCACAAGACGTTGCGCGGCCCGCGCGGCGGTTTGATCCTGACGAATGACGGCGACATTGCAAAGAAGATCAACTCGGCGATTTTTCCCGGTCTTCAGGGCGGCCCGCTCATGCACATTATTGCCGCTAAAGCGGTCGCTTTCGGTGAAGCTTTGAGGGCGGAATTTACGAAATACGCGCAAGATGTTGTTGCAAATGCGAAAGCAATGGGCGAGGCTATTGTAACGGCCGGTTACGGATTGGTGACAGGCGGGACGGACACGCATCTAATCCTTGTCGATTTGCGTCCCAAAGGATTGACGGGTAAAGCCGCCGAAGCTGCTCTTGGACGGGCAAACATTACCTGCAACAAGAATGCGGTGCCCTTCGATGAGCAAAAGCCGTTCATTACGTCCGGTATCCGCCTCGGTTCACCTGCCGGAACGACGCGCGGATTTGGAAGCAGTGAATTTAGCCGAATCGGCGTTATGATCGCCGAAGTGCTCGATGGTCTGGTCACCAACGGCGACAGCGGAAACGGGCAGATCGAGGAGCGCGTCAAACGCGAAGTCATCGAACTTTGCGGGCGCTATCCGATCTACTCCTAAGGAGAGCGGTGCGTCCGCCTCACAGGCGGATCAGTTGCTCTGGTCTTTTAAATGACGGTTGATCGTCCTGCGCTTGATCAAGTGCAGGACAACTCATATCAGTCCAGCGCTCTTCGGATGAGCTTAGAGGAAAGCTATGCGGTGTCCCTATTGCGGAGTGATCGATTCGCAAGTTAAGGACTCAAGGCCGACGGAAGACAACACCGCCATCCGTCGTCGCCGTTTTTGCAGCGAATGCGGCGGCCGTTTTACAACATTCGAGCGTGTTCAACTGCGTGAGCTGACCGTGGTAAAGCGCAACGGACGCCGCATCCCCTTCGATCGCGATAAGCTTGCCCGCTCTTTGCAGATCGCTCTGCGCAAACGTCCGGTCGAGCCGGACCGGATCGATCAGCTCGTAAGCGGTATGGTCCGTCAGCTGGAGAGCATGGGCGAGAGCGAAATCCTGTCGAAGAAGATTGGCGAACTCGTTATGGAAGAGCTGCGCAAGCTCGACGACGTGGCTTATGTCCGGTTCGCTTCGGTTTATAAGAATTTCCGCGAAGCCCGGGATTTCGAGAGTGTTCTCGATGAAATCAGCGGCGAGCGCGACCATTCCTCATCCGGCGCGGATCTTTCCTCGAAACCGAGCCAGGACGGCACACCACCGAGTCTACCGAACAATGAGCGGCACTGATGCCCGTTCTGACATGGCGTGGCGAGGCCTACCGTTTCGTTCCGCCGACAGGGCAAATATGACACTGGCGCTTGCACTGGGGAAGCGCGGCCTCGGTCAATGCTGGCCAAATCCGTCCGTTGGCGCTGTCGTGGCCGACAAGGCTGGATGTATTCTCGGTTGCGGATGGACCGGTCCGGGGGGACGTCCTCACGCCGAAGCGCTCGCTCTCGCTAAAGCTGGTGAAGCCGCAAGTGGCGCAACACTTTATGCGACGCTGGAGCCCTGCGCGCATTGGGGCAAGACGCCCCCCTGCACAGATGCGATCGTTGAAGCCGGCATTTCGCGCGTTGTCTACGGTATGGTCGATCCCGACCCGCGCGTGGCCGGAAAGGGTCTCAAACGCCTTCAACGGAACGGGATTGAGATCGTTCCCGGTCCGATGCAGAAGGAAGCGCGTTGGCTGGCCCTGGGGCACGAGCTGAGGCTGACGGCGAAGAGGCCGTTCATTCAGATGAAGCTCGCCGTTGACCGGGCGGGCATGATTCCGGCTGGCGCAGGCGGCGTTCCCGTCTGGGCAACGAGCAAGGAGGCAAGGGCCCTTGGCTATTTCATGCGGGCCGAGGCAGACGGGATTATGATCGGTTATGGCACGATGCTAGCTGACGATCCTGATCTGACCTGCCGCCTGCCTGGTTTATCCTGGCGCTCACCCGCGCGGATCGTGCTGTCGACCGAAGGGCGACTCAGCCGTCACGCAAGAATGCTGAAAAATCAGAGCACTGCTCCCGTCACCATTGTCTCCGCCGCAGGGCTTGCCGAGGGGCGAAAATCCCGGCTCGAAGAGCTGGGCATACAAGTTATTACCGCCGCAAAGAACGATCAGGGCCGTCTCGATCTCAAGATCGTCATGCGCGAGCTCGCCGAACATGGCCTGACCCGTGTCCTCGTCGAAGGCGGGCCGTCTTTGGAGGCAAATCTATTAAAAGAAAACCTCGCAGATGAAGTTGTTATTTTTCAAGGTGTTAAAGAAGAGCGTGGGCCAACGATCCTGCCCTTTGCGCCCGCCGGCCTCGAAGCGGTGACGGATAGTCCAAATTTCCAGCTTGCCGATACCCGCCCAATCGGCGAAGACCGCCTTTGGATTTACAGGCGGACGGATTTTTGGTGATGCCGTAATGTTTACAGGACTGGTCACAGATATCGGTGAAATCAAACAAGCCGGTCAAGGGCAATACCGAATCGCCTGCGGATATGATGCTGCGTCGATCGCGATTGGGGCATCGATTGCATGTGACGGCTGCTGTTTGACAGTGACTGAGGTCGACCGGCACGGTGTGGATGGCAGCCTGTTCACCGTCGAGGTCTCAAATGAGACGCTCGCGCGCACCACGCTCGGCCGATGGTCGCCGGGCGTTGCTGTTAATCTGGAGCGATCTTTGAAGATCGGCGACGAGCTTGGCGGCCATCTCGTGACCGGCCATATCGACGCCGCCGCCGAAATCCTGCGCGTCATACCCGATGGCAACTCAAAACGCTTCGAAATTGCCTGCCCGGAGAGTCTTGGGCGGTTCGTCGCGCCTAAAGGCTCGGTCGCGCTGGACGGGACATCGCTGACGGTCAACGAAGTCGAAGGCAGCCGCTTCACCGTCAATATTATTCCGCATACGTTGCAGGTAACTACATGGGGGCAAAAACGCGCAGGCGACGCTCTCAATATGGAGGTTGATCTGATGGCGCGTTATGCTGCCCGCCTGAGCGAATATGATAGAGCAGACGCATGAGCATTGCGGAACAAGCCCGGCATTTCGGCCAACTGTCTTCGATCGAAGAGATCCTCGAAGATGCCCGTCAGGGCCGGATGTTCATTCTGGTCGATGCCGAAGACCGCGAGAATGAAGGGGATCTGATTATCCCGGCGCAAAAGGCAACGCCGGAAGCGATCAATTTCATGGCAAAATATGGCCGGGGATTGATCTGCCTTGCGCTTACCGAGGATCGCGCGGCCGAGTTGCAGCTTGAGCTGATGGCGCGGTCCAACCAATCGCGGCACTCGACGAATTTCACTGTATCTATCGAGGCGCGGGAAGGCATTACAACCGGTATTTCGGCTCATGACCGTGCGCATACGATTGCGACGGCCATCGATCCGGCCAAGAGCCACCGCGATATTGTCTCGCCCGGCCATGTCTTTCCGCTGGTCGCCCGATCCGGCGGCGTTCTGGTTCGCGCCGGTCATACCGAAACCGCCATCGATCTGGCGCGGCTCGCCAGACTTTATCCGGCCGGTGTGATTTGCGAAATTATGAATGACGACGGCACCATGGCGCGCATGCCGGACCTGCTGGCCTTTGCGCAGCTTCATGGCCTCAAGATCGGCGCGATTTCCGATCTCATCTCCTACCGTCTCAAATATGACAGTCTCGTGCGTGTCGTCGAGGAACAGCATGTCGAAAGCCTTCACGGCGCTGAGTTCGATTTGAAAGTTTATCAAAACACGGCCGATGGCCAGGAGCACATCGCGTTGATTAAGGGCGATGTGACATCGCCGGGCCCTGTTCCTGTACGAATGCACGCGCTGAGCGTTCTTGAAGACCTGATCGGACTTGGCGTGAAAGATAGCCGCCGCTCGCTCGTCGAGCGAGCTTTACGACAACTCGCAAAGTTGGAACGCGGCGTCTTCGTTCTGATCCGCGAGTCAAGCCCGTCTGCGGTTTCGGCCCAGCTTCACAGCGAGGCAACCAGCGGCAAGAAGAATACGGGCGGGCGCCTTGTCGACTATGGCGTCGGCGCGCAAATTTTGCTCGATCTCGGTATTCGGGAGATGGAGCTTCTTTCCAATTCGCCGCTGCCAAAAATTATCGGCCTGGAAGGCTACGGTCTGAAGATCGTCGGCCGGCATCCCATCGAGTAAGCCATAATGCCGGATTTCCAACCATCCGTCCTGATCATTGAAGGCCGGTTCTATGACGAGATCGCCGATGAGCTGGTCAAAGGCGCGATTGCTGCGCTCGAAGAGGCTGGCGCGTCATACGATCGGATTTCCGTGCCTGGCGCGCTCGAAATTCCGCAAGCCTTTGCTTTCGCAATCAAAGCAGGATTGATGCCCTTCGGAGCGCCGCGCTGGCGTTATCATGGCGCGCTTGCACTGGGCTGCGTGATCCGCGGCGAGACGTCTCATTACGACATTGTCGCGGGTGAATCGGCGAGATCGCTATTATCTATGGCTGCGGAAAACGGTGTTCCGCTCGGCAATGGTATATTGACGGTCGAAAATGGGCCGCAAGCCCGCAAGAGAGCATCAGTAACGGAAGGAAACAAGGGCGCAGCAGCAGCATGCGCTTGCCTGTCGCTTATCGATGTGTTCATGGAGTGTCATGGATTCCGATCTGCTTAATGCACTGCCTTTACCGGATGGCGAGGGCAAATCATTCAAGGCGCGCGGCACAGCTCGTCTCGCGGCGGTGCAGGCGCTTTATCAGATGGATATCGTTCAGACCGATGCGGCCGTCGTCATTGCGCAATTCGTGCGGTATCATTTCGGACATGAGATCGAGGGCGCTTATTACGATCGCGCCGATGAACGGTTTTTTGAAAGTCTGGTGCTCGGCGTCGTTCGTGAACAACTGGTAATAGACCCCCTCATCGCAAGTCACCTCGCAGAAGGCTGGCGTCTGGCGCGTCTTGACAGTATTTTGCGGGCGATCCTGCGCGCCGCCGCATTCGAGCTGAAAGAGCAGCGCGATGTGCCTTTCAAGGTCATCATCAATGAATATCTTGACGTGGCGCACGCCTTTTTCGGCGGCGACGAACCAGCGGTGGTGAACGGCATCCTGGACGCGATCGCCCGTGAGGTCCGGCCGGAGGAATTTCAAAGCTCAACGCATGGATAAGGATGGCCCAGCCGCCTCCGGCCTGTCGGATGGCGAGGCCGGTTTTCTTGATCGTCATTTCCGCCCGCTGGCTGCCGCCTATCCTGGCGCCTTTGGGCTGAATGACGACGCAGCGGTGATTGAACCGCCCGAAGGAAGCGACCTCGTCGTTACCACGGATGCACTCATCGCCGGCGTTCATTTCCTGGGCGATGAAGACCCGGCCGATATCGCCTTCAAAGCGCTTGCCGTGAATGTGTCCGACCTTGCCGCAAAGGCGGCTCAGCCGATTGCCTATAGCCTCGCACTTGCGTTGCCGCACGGCACGCCGGAAGACTGGGTCGCCGGTTTCGCCAAAGGGCTCAGCGAAGCGCAAACCGCATTCGGAATTGCTCTCAGTGGAGGCGATACGACCGTCTCGCCCACTGGCCCGCTGATGATTTCCATAACCGCATTCGGCAGCGTGCCGCATGGCCGTATGGTTCAGCGGGGCGGTGCAAGCTCTGGCGATGGTCTATATGTCAGCGGAACCATTGGCGATGCCGCACTCGGCTTGAAGTTGCTGCAGGATGACGCCGCGACACGGGGCTGGCCGCTCGACGATGGCCAGCGACAAGAACTGGTGCAGCGTTATTTGCGCCCGCAGCCAAGGGTGG
>CAZMAC010000023.1:0-14426 GCA_964564085.1 uncultured Hyphomicrobiaceae bacterium | reverse complement strand
ATGTATTTGTTTCGGCATCGGATTTATCCGATCCCGGCTCGGGGGTCTGGACGCGCATCCGCTACGCATCCCCACCTTCGTGGTGACATACTTTTCGGTCCGATGCTCTAAACCGTACGCCCGCCAAAGCGAACCCACCTTGCGATATTTACGGATTAGTAATCAAAAGCATATCGCTGCCAGCCCGGCGAAAGCTATGCAACCTAAAGTCGCGCAGAGTTTAAAGAATCAGACGACGTAGGATTTCAAGCCTGGCGGGATGGAGCGCTGATGGACGCAGATTATTTTCCCATCGAGGATAAACGCATCTGGATTTGCGGCCATCGCGGCATGGTTGGGGCGGCGCTCATCCGGCGACTGCAAGGAGAAGGCTGTGAGATCCTCACGGCCGACCGCCATGCGCTCGATCTGACGCGGCAGGCCGATGTGCTGAACTGGCTCAATCAAGTCCGGCCGGACGCCGTTATCGTTGCCGCGGCAAAAGTTGGCGGCATTCACGCCAATAGCCGATATCCCGTCGCTTTTCTTTCCGACAATTTTGCCATTGCGCAAAATGTCATTAGCGGAGCGGCAAAAAAAGGCGTCAGACGGCTGATGTTCCTGGCATCGAGCTGCATCTATCCGCGTGAAGCGGCCCAACCGATCCGCGAAGACAGCCTGATGACCGGGCCGCTGGAGCCAACAAATGAATGGTACGCCGTCGCCAAGATCGCGGGGCTGAAACTGGCCGAGGCCTACCGGCAGGAATTCGGGCTCGACTATTTCACGGTGGTCCCTGCCAATCTTTACGGTCCCGGCGATAATTTCGATCCGCTGATGAGCCATGTGATCCCTGCCCTGATCCGCCGCATGCACGAGGCGAGGCTCAAAGCGTTGCCATCCATCTCAATCTGGGGCAGCGGCAAACCCACACGCGAATTCATGCATGTGGACGATTGCGCCGATGCGCTGGTCCATTTGCTCAAACGTTATGATGAGGCCGGGCCAGTCAATATCGGGGTCGGCGGCGAAGTCTCCATCAGAACGCTTGCAGAAACCATCGCAGCCATCATCGGCTATGAGGGGGATCTGGAGTTCGATACGTCCAAACCGGACGGCATGGCGCGCAAATGCCTGGACGGTGCGCGTCTGGCCGTAAGCGGCTGGAGGGGCGGGCGTCCTTTGCAAGAAGGGCTGGAGAGCGCCTACCGCTATTTCCTTCAACAGATCGCGCCTGATGGCCCAAGCCAGCGCGAATTTAAAACAGCGGTGGCTCATCATGGCTAAACCCCACGCCGAAGCGGTGCAAAGCGTCATCCGCCGAACCAGCCATTTCGCAAGACTGGAGGCATTACAAAAAGCGGGCTCTGAAAGCTTGATGACAAGCGCTGGTATTGCCCGATGCTATAGGCAGCTTTTACGAATCCGGCGCGTCGAGGAAGAAATCATCCGCCTCTATCCGACGGACAAGATCAAAAGTCCGGTCCATCTTAGCATCGGTCAAGAAGCGGTCGCAGTGGCGATCTGCGATCAGCTGAAGTGCGATGATGTCGTCTTTGCCACTTATCGCGGACACGCTGCCTATCTGGCGAAGGGCGGCGACATGAAAGCGATGTGGGCGGAGCTTTATGGCAAGGAAACGGGCTGCGGACGCGGCAAGGCGGGCTCAATGCATCTGGTCGATCCTGCGGTCAATATGATGGGCACCTCGGCAATTGTGGCCTCCGGGATCCCGGATGCGGTCGGCTATGCGCTCGCCCTCAAAATGCGCGAGGAAGCGCGGATCGTCGTTTGCTTTTTTGGTGAGGGCGCAACGGATGAGGGCGTCACGCATGAGAGCGTGAATTTCGCCGCGCTTCACAGTTTGCCGATCCTTTTTGTCTGCGAGAACAACGAATATGCCATCTATTCCCATGTAAGGGCACGCATGGCAGGCTATGGCCTTTGCGACCGCATCCGATCTTACGGCATCCCATGCGAGAAAGAAGAAAGCGGCGATTTCCTGAAAATGTATGCCTCCGCAGCGCGCGGTATCACCGATCTGCGCAAAGGGTTGGGGCCGCGCTTTATCGAGATTAAAACCACGCGCTGGCGCGACCATGTCGGTCCCGGCGAAGACCGTCAATATGGCTATCGTTGCGAGGAAGAACTCGACGCCGTCATCGCCGCCGATCAAGTGGAGCGCATCGGAGAATTGCTTCCCGAGAAAAAACGCACCGAGATTGCAGCCGAACTCGAACGCGAGATCGCAGAAGCGATTGCCTTTGCGGAAGAAAGCGCCTTCCCCCCGGATGAGGAAATCTACGATCATGTCTTTGCCGCAAGACACTAACGACATCATTGCAGACGCCGACTGCCGCACCCTCAGCTATGCCGACGCACTCTATGAAGCGACGCGCCAGGAGATGGAGCGCGATGCGTCCGTTTTCGTGATGGGGCAAGGCGTCGACGATGCGCGCGGCATGTTCGGCACCACGCTCGATCTGCATGAGAAATTCGGGCCAGAGCGCTCATTCGATGTTCCGCTCGCAGAGGAAGGCATGACCGGCGTCGGCATCGGGGCGGCGATGGCGGGCATGCGGCCGATTCAGGTACATCAGCGCATGGATTTCATGCTGTTATGCATGAACCAGCTCGTCAATATGGCCGCGAAGATGAGCTATATGTTCGCGGGCGCGCATCGCGTACCGATCGTCATACGCGGGATTATCGGACGCAGTTGGGGGCAAGGCGCTCAGCACAGCCAGGCTTTTCATTCTTATTTCATGCATGTCCCCGGTCTGCGCGTCTTTGCGCCGACCACACCGTATGACGCCAAAGGCTGTCTGACTACGGCGATTCGCGATGACAATCCGGTGATCATGATCGAGCATCGAATGCTGCATCCGATCACCGGCCATGTCCCGGAAGAGGCATATGAAGTGCCTTTCGGGCAAGCGCGTGTCCTCACCAAAGGCGATGACATCACGATTGTCGGCATCAGCCATATGGCGCTGGAGTGCGTGCGCGCGAAGCATTTGCTTGCAAGCAAGGGCGTCGAGGCCGAAGTCATTGATCCGGTCAGCCTGGCCCCGCTCGATGCCGAGACGATTGCGGCGTCCGTCCGACGGACCGGCCGCCTGCTGGTCGTCGACACGGGATGGCTTGCCTGCGGGGCGGCGGGCGAAATCATCATGCGGGTTTTGGAAATCGTGGGCGCAGGCGGCGCACCGAATGTTGCCCGCATGGGTTATCTGCCAACGCCCTGCCCGACAACGCGCAAGCTTGAAATGCTGTTCTATCCCAATGCGCAAACAATCGCCGAAAAAGCCTTCGGCATGGTCCGCCCGGATGCAGGCGAGCCGGGCGAATGGGATATGACTCTTGCGGCTGCCGATGAAATCACCGAGTTCAAAGGGCCGTTTTGAGCTTGAAATACCGGGCGTCATAAGGCCAGCCGGCTTTTGCGCCGCAGCAAACGATCGGCTACGGACGTGAGAAGATGCGGCATTTCCTCCCAGCGACGTGACACCAACTTTGGTTTCCCAGCAGCAGGCTTAAGCTAAGACCCTATTGCAGTGCCGATACTGGGAGGCTTAGCCTTGCGTATCTTGCTGATCAACCCGCCCTATCATTCGCTCACCAGCCTTTATGGCGTCGGCGCACAGACGCCGCTCGGCCTGCTCTGGATCGGGGGAGCGCTGATCGATGCCGGCCACGATGTCCGACTGCTCGACGCCGAGGCGCTGCGTTTAAGCGCCGAGGATATCGTTCCCCGTGCTGCCGAATTCCGTCCGGACCTCATCATGACCGGACATGCCGGATCGACCCCAGCACATCCATCCGTTCTCGCCATGTCGCGTAAGCTGAAGAACACTCTTCCCAGTGCACCGATCATCTATGGCGGTGTCTTTCCGACTTATCATGCGCGGGAGATACTCAGCAAAGAACCAGCGATCGATATGATCGTACGCGGGGAAGGCGAGCAGACCATCGTGCATTTGGCAGCGGCTGTGGCGAGCGGCACCGGTCCTGCGGGCATACGCGGCGTCACCTATCGCGAGGGCGACGAAGTCCGCGCCAACGCCCCGGCCGAGATGATTGCCGATCTCGATGCGCACCGCGTCGGATGGGAGCTGATCGAGGATTGGGACCTTTACCGCTGCTGGGGGGTATCGCGCTCGGCCATCGTGCAGTTTTCGCGCGGCTGTCCGCATCAATGCACCTATTGCGGCCAGCGCGGCTTCTGGACGAAATGGCGCTATCGGGATGTAAGCAAAACCGTCGCCGAGATCGCCTGGCTCTATCGGGAAAAGGGCGTGCGCTTCGTCGATCTGGCGGATGAAAACCCGACCTCGTCGAAACGCATCTGGCGGTGCTTTCTCGAAGCGATGATCGCTGAGAATGTGCCGGTCAAGCTTTTCGCCACGATTCGCGCACCCGATATCGTCCGTGACGCGGATATTCTTCATCTCTACAAGCAGGCAGGCATCGAATGCGTGCTGATGGGCATGGAAACCACCGACCCGGAGACCATGGTCAAGATCCGCAAAGGCTCGACCACCCGCGACGATCTTGAGGCCATCCGCCTTTTGCGCCAGCACGGCATTCTGTCGATGGTCGGCCATATTGTCGGCTTTGAGCAGGAAAGGTTGCGGGATTATTGGCGCGCACTCAAACAGCTCGTCTTTTACGATCCTGATCTGCTCAACGCGATGTATGTGACGCCGCATCGCTGGACGGGTTTTTATAAAGAGAATGAGGCGCGCGAAATCGTCGAACCGGATCAATCGCGCTGGGACTACCGGCATCAAATCCTGGCAACCCGCCATTTGAAACCCTGGCAGATTTTCACCGCCGTCAAACTAACCGAGGCGATCCTGCATCTGCGCCCGCGCGTGCTCTGGCGCTTGCTGTTCGACCACGATGCAGACAGGCGGCGGGCCTATCGATGGTGTTTCCGCTATGCAGGACGGGTTTGGTTGGAAGAAATCCGCGAATTTTTAAGAGGCGGACACATTGCGGCTGGCCGAACGCTGAGCCAGCATGCGGGGAAAGCTTTGGCGGAAGAAGCCCCGCTTGCGCCGTCAGGGGCGGCGCGTTCGCCTTTTCACTCGGCCCGATCAGGCAAAGTGACGGTTAGGCAATCCCCCCGATACACAACGCTGGAAAAAAGCTGTTCAGTATCTCAGCCTGTCACGCTTCGGAACTAGTAGGCAGCCGTTAACCCATTATACTCCGGCCCTGAACGCGATTCCCATCACGCGGCGGGGGCATCTATGGGCGATTTGAACTGCGCCAGAACGCAGCTTCAACAGACATTCGGTTTCAAAGACTTCCGATCCGGACAGGACGATATTATCAGCGCCGTGCTGGATGGCCGCGATGTGCTGGCCGTCATGCCGACCGGCGGCGGCAAATCACTGTGCTATCAGTTGCCTGCGCTCCTGCGCGACGGGCTGACGCTTGTTGTCTGCCCGCTCATCGCCCTGATGCGCAATCAGGTGGCCCAGCTTCAGGGCTACGGCGTGGCGGCGGCAAGCCTCAACTCGGCAAATGAGCCTGGCGAAACCCGCGCCGCCTTCGAGGGCTTGGAGGATGGCAGCCTGCGCATCCTTTATTTGTCGCCGGAACGGCTCGCCCTTGCCGATACGCGCGCAGCGCTGGCCCGAGCTCGGGTCAGTCTTCTGGCGATCGACGAAGCGCATTGCGTCTCGCAATGGGGCCACGATTTCCGCCCCGATTATTTGACCATCGGCGAAGCCGCCGCTGCGCTGGGAGACGTTCAGCGCATTGCCCTCACCGCAACTGCCGACGCAGCGACAAGAGGCGAAATTCAGGCCAAGCTGTTCAGCCGGGAGCCTGCGATTTTCGTCCACGGTTTCGACCGGCCGAATCTGCGGCTTGCCATGCAGCCCAAGAGCAATGCGAAGCGTCAGATCACCGACTTCGTCAAGGGTCGAAACGGCGAAAGCGGTATCATCTACTGCGCCTCGCGGCGGCAAACGGAAGACCTCGCTGCGTTTCTGACCGAGAAGGGCCTGCGCGCCCTACCCTATCATGCGGGGATGGACGCCGCCGCCCGCTCGCATAATCAGGACGCATTTCTCAAGGAAGACGGGCTGATCATCGCCGCAACGATCGCTTTCGGTATGGGCATCGACAAGCCGGATGTGCGCTTTGTCATGCACGCCAATCTGCCCAAAAGTCTGGAAGGCTATTATCAGGAGATCGGGCGCGCGGGACGAGACGGATTGCCCGCCGATACGCTCACACTTTACGGTCTCGACGATATGCGGCTGCGCCGGGTGCAGATCGAGGACAGCGATGCCTCTGAGGACCAAAAACGCATTGAGAAGCAACGCCTTAACGCGCTGATCGCCCTTTGCGAAGCCCCGCGCTGCCGCCGCCAGACACTGCTCGCCTATTTCGGCGAAACGACCGAGCCTTGCGGCAATTGCGACTTATGCATCGATGGCGTGGACGTTATTGACGCAACCGTCCAGGCGCAAAAGGTGCTTTCCGCCATCCTGCGCACCGGCGAGCGCTTCGGCGTGGAGCATCTGATCGCCATTCTGCTCGGCGATGAGACCGATAAAATTCGGCAGTTCAACCATGACCGGCTGCCGACCTTCGGCGTCGGCAAGGAGCATTCAAAGCAGGAATGGCGCTCGATTTTTCGCCAGCTTTACGCCGCGGGCATCATCAATTTCGACGTTGGGTCTTATGGCCGCTGGACCGTGACCGATCGAGGGCGAAGCGTCCTCAAAGGCGCTCTAAGCGTCGAGCTGCGCCGTCAGGCAATGACCACGCCTTCGGCAAAACAGGCTCCGACAAAAAAATCCTCCACGGCTTCCGCGCTAAATCTGACATCGGAGGACCGCGAGCTGTTCGACGCACTCAAAGCGGTGCGCCTGAAACTTGCCAAGCAAGAAAGCGTGCCGGCCTTCTACATTCTCGGCGACCGCAGCCTGATCGACATGGTTCAACTGAAGCCGGAAATCCGCGACCAGATGAAGATGGTACATGGCATCGGGCAGGCAAAGCTTGAGAAATATGGCGATACATTTTTGAGCGCCATCAAAGAGCACTGTGCCGCTGTGACCTAGTGGTTCGATTGAGACATTTGCATCCCATTTGCGGCACCCTCATTAACAAATGTTTTTAATCTCAAGAACCACTAGCAACTTATTGATTCTAGCAGAGCTTTTGAATTTGGCATTTGAAAACGAGGTTTGCCGCAAATGGGTATCAAATGTCAAATTCGCTCCACTAGCCCGCTCAGGTCGCATTCAAGGCGTCGTGCGATGGATAATCCTGCTGAGCCGAGCAGGCAATCGGCGGCCCAATGCACTCAAACGGCCGTTGAGACGAGGATTTCTTCGGCGCAAATTCCGAACCCATTCGGCCGCCGTATCATTCGACGAAATCAGGATACTCACCCCTAAGATGATGGTCAGAAGCCCGAAGGGGATTGGCAGAGGCAAAAGGATCAGGCCAACGACGATGAGGACGATGGCGAGGATCAGCAAAAGGATACGAATGAAAAAAGCCAGCATAAACCGTCGCCTATAGCCTCGGAAAATTGAAATCGCACATCATGTAAGATAGCGGATCGAAATTTCCTATAGACGAATAGAGCCGAAACAGGCTCCAGGCTGGCCAGCCTTGTCATTTTATCGCTTCTCAGCCACTATTGTCGCCATGCCACTCGTTAATCTGCTATCGTAAATCCAGATATCACAATCAAAAATCTGATCCATGGGATGGAGTACGCTCATATGGCCAATCCTCATTTTCTCGTCCACAGCCCCAAAGACAATGTCGGTGTTGTCGTTATCGAAGGGCTGACGGCTGGAACCGAAATGCTCGGCGTCATCACCGAAACGGACTCGACACTGACACTGACAGCGAAACACGACATCCCGATCGGGCATAAGGTGGCGCTCTCATCGCTGAACAACGACGATACCGTCGTGAAATATGGCGAGGATATCGGGCGAATGGTTGCCAATGCCGGGCCCGGCGATCATGTCCATGTTCACAATCTCAAGACGAAGCGCTGGTAAGAGGTCGAGTCATGGCATCAAAATATGCAAATTACACATTTAAGGGCTATCGGCGTGAAAACGGCCGGGTCGGCGTTCGAAATCATGTCGCAATCCTGCCTGTTGACGACATCTCCAATGCCGCTTGCGAGGCCGTCGCCAATAATATCAAAGGCACGACCGCCCTGCCGCATTCTTATGGCCGTCTGCAATTCGGCCCTGATCTTGACTTGCATTTCCGGACGATAATCGGCGCTGGTTCCAACCCCAATGTTGCGGCCTGTATCGTGATCGGGATCGAGCCGGGTTGGACGAAGCGAATCACCGACGGCATTGCGAAGACCGGAAAGCCGGTCGTGGGTTTTTCCATTGAGCAGAATGGCGATCTGAAGACGATCATGGACGCCTCACGCAAGGCGAAAGAATTCGTCCATTACGCAACCGAGCTTCAGCGTGAGGAATGCTCGATCTCCGAGCTTTGGGTCTCAACCAAATGCGGGGAAAGCGACACGACGACCGGCCTCGGCTCCTGCCCGACGGTCGGCAATATGTATGACAAGCTGATCCCGGAAGGCATTTACGGCGTCTTTGGCGAGACATCGGAAATCACAGGCGCGGAGCATATCTGTAAGGAACGTGCGGCAAGCCCGGAAGTTGCCGAGCGCTGGTACGCCATGTGGAAGGCTTATCAGGACGACGTCATCGAGGCCAACAAGGTCGACGATCTGTCCGAAAGTCAGCCGACAAAGGGCAATATCGAAGGCGGTTTGACGACGATCGAGGAAAAGGCGCTCGGCAATCTGGAGAAGATCGGCCACTCTTGCCGCTATGTCGATATTCTGGAGCCGGCGGAGGCTCCGCAATCCGGTCCCGGTCTCTATTTTATGGACACATCATCCGCCGCAGCCGAATGCGTGACGCTGATGGCGGCAGGCGGCTATGTGGTTCATACATTCCCGACCGGACAGGGTAATGTTGTCGGTAATCCGATCGTGCCGGTGGTCAAAATTACCGCAAATCCACGTACGGTGCGGACCATGAGCGAGCATGTGGATGTGGACGTTTCCGGCATCCTGCGCCGCGACATGACCATCGATCAGGCGGGCGATACGCTAATTGAGATGATCATGCGCACGGCCAATGGCCGCAGCACCGCGGCCGAAGCGCTTGGGCATCGGGAGTTCGTTATGACGAAACTCTATCGCAGCGCTTAAATAAAGCCTTGAGCGAATGGGGAACAAGAGCTATTTGCTCGTTTTCCTCATACCGCTTATGAGCAAATCGGGGTATAGATGCGACCGAAGCTCACGATACGTTTCGTGAGATCAGCCAGCCTCTAATGCAATTGACGTGACAGGACAGCTAATGAACGCATACCGACATGCCATTTTAGGTTTTGCGGTTGCGATCGCTATGTTCGGGACGGCAAGCATCACCCGCGCTTTTCCTGAAAAACCCATTGAATATATCATTCCATTCGCGCCGGGGGGTGAGTCCGATATTACGGCGCGCTTGCAGCAGCCCTTCTTCAAAGACAAATTCGGTCAGGATCTGGTGATCTCCTATCGGCCTGGGCGCGGCGGAGCGGGCGGATGGACCGAGTTGAACGATTTGCCGGCCGACGGCTACACAATTATGGGCGTGAATCTGCCTCATATCGTTGTGCAACCCGCCCGGGGCGGGGCCGGTTATGAGACGAATAAGATCGAAACGGTCTATTGGTTTCACTATACGCCGGATGCCATCGTCGTAACGGATGACAGCCCCTTCAAGAGCCTTGAAGATCTTATCCAATATGCCAAGGACAACCCCGGCAAGCTGACCTTTTCCGGCAGCGGCAAAGGCACGGCCAACCATCTGGCGCAGCTGCGTTTCGACAAAATGGCCGGGATATCGACCAACTACATCGCTCTGAAAGGAACGGGCGCCTCCAATACCGCCTTGCTTGTCGGAGAAGTTGAGGCGAGCTGGGGCTATACGACAAGTGCCGCCGCAATCGGTCAGCAGGCGCGCATTCTTGCCATTGCCATGGAGCAGCGGCATCCGAAATATCCCGATACGCCAACATTCAAGGAGCTGGGTTTCGATTTCGTCTCCGGGGCCTATCGCGGCATTGCCGTCCCGCAAGGCACACCGGATGCGATCAAGAAGAAGCTCTCCGACATGATCGCCCAGATCAACGCCGATCCGGAATTTCAACAGAGAATGTCCGATGGCGGCTTTGCCATTGTCGATGTGCCTTTCGAACAGAATGCTGAATTCATGGAAGAAAAAGCCAAGGAATTCGTGGAAGAAGCACAGGACGCCGGGATCGTGAGTCGCTAAAGCGCTTTCAGGCGAAGTGGGCACCGGTTCGCCGTTAGATCAACCGACGTTTAATCGGAATTGATTAAACGTCGTCAAGTTGATCTATTTCAAAAAGTTAGCGCAACTGTCCGCGTCCATTTGGACGCGCGTTGCGCTAGGAAAGCGCGATAAAAACATAAGGTTAGAGCCAACGCTCCGATTCAGTCGGAGCGTTGGCTCTAGAATTCGATGGCGGACATCATCATTAGTGAATTCATGGATCATGCGCCGGTCGAAAAACTGCGCGCTACTCACGCTGTGCACTGGGATGAAGAGCTTTGGGGCAAACGAGCTGAGCTTGAGACGCTTATAGCGGGGGCCGAAGCGATCATCATACGTAACCGTACGCAGCTCGATGCCGACCTTATTGCGAAGGCGCAAAAGCTGGCGGTCGTCGGCCGGCTCGGCGTCGGGCTGGACAATATCGATCTGGAAACCTGCAAGGCGCGGGGCATTACCGTCTGCCCGGCAATCGGCGCCAATGCCGAAGCGGTGGCGGAATATGTGGCGGCCGCCTCGCTGCTGCTTTTGCGCGGGGCGGCTTTTTCCGGTTCGGCGCGTTTGATGCAAGGTGATTGGCCGCGTCAGGAGATGGGCGAAGGCCGGGAAGGAAACGGCAAGACGCTGGGGTTGATCGGTTTCGGATCGATCGGTCAGGTCACGGCGCGGAAAATGCGTGCGCTCGGCTTTAAGACGATCGGGATGGATGCTTTCCTTCCGGAAACAGACAAGGCGTGGGCGGACACGGAGCGCGTGGACCTTCCCGAGTTGCTGGCGCGCGCCGACATTGTCAGCCTGCATTGTCCTTTGACGCCGGAGACGCGCGGTCTCATTGGCGCGGCGGAACTTGCGGCAATGAAACAGGGCGCGATCCTGATCAATACTGCGCGTGGCGGGATCGTCAGGGAAGCCGGGCTCGCTGCGGCTTTGCACTCGGGCCGTCTCGGCGGGGCGGCGGTCGACGTCTTCGACACCGAACCGATTACGGCGGAGACCGCAGCGCTGTTTTCCGGTCTGCCCAATGTGATCCTGACGCCTCATATCGCAGGCATTACCGTTGAATCTAGCAGACGGATTAGCGCGACCACCGCCGAGAATGTGCTTAATGTTTTGAAAGAGCGTGGTTTATGAGTGAAACGAAATACAGCCCGGCAGAGTTGACCGATCTTGTCACCAACGCTCTGACTGCGTCGAATACCAGCGCGGCCAATGCGGCTGCCGTAGCGCGAGCGCTTATCGCCGCCGAGATCGACGGTCAGAAAGGACACGGCCTGTCGCGCGTTGCGTCTTATTCGGCCCAAGCGCGCAGCGGAAAAGTTGACGGTCACGCTGTTCCGCAAATAACGCGAACCCGCCCGGCAAGCGTCATGATCGATGTCTCGCATGGCTTTGCTTATCCGGCTTTCGAACTTGCCGTTGCAGACCTGCCCAAGATCGCGAGCGAGACCGGGATCGTCGCCGCAGGCTTTAATCGCTCTCATCACGCCGGTGCAATCGGTTTTGTCGTGGAACGGATCGCCGATGCCGGCATGATGGCGATCATGGTCTCCAACTCGCCGCACGCCATGGCGGCCTGGGGCGGCAAGCGCGGCATATTCGGCACCAACCCGATTGCCTTTGCCACACCGCGCGCCTATGGCCCACCTCTTCTTATCGATTTAGCACTGTCGGAAGTCGCGCGCGGAAAAATCATGACGGCGGCTCAGAAGGGCGAGCCGATACCGGAAGGCTGGGCGAAAGACAAACGCGGTAATCCGACCACAGACGCCGCCACCGCCATGCAAGGCACGCTGATGCCGATTGGCGGGGCAAAGGGCGCAGCGCTTGCTCTCATGGTCGAAATTCTGGCCGCATCGCTAACAGGAGCAAATCTCGGCTTTCAGGCCAGTTCCTTTTTCGACGCAGAGGGCCCGCCCCCCGGTATCGGACAATTCATGATGGTCATCGAACCCGGCGCTTAGGGCGGAGAAGCTGCGGCGGAACGGCTTGAGCAGCTCATACAAATGATTCTGGAGGAAGAGGGCACGCGGCTGCCTGGGGCAAAACGCTTCGCTTTGCGAGAGGCCGCGGAGGAAGACGGCATTATCGTGGATAGCGGCCTGATCGCTCAAATCCGGAAGATCGTCAGCGGAGATCTAGAGCCTCATCCGCTCTGATTTTATCAGGGCGGATGAGGCTCTAACTATTTGTTTTACCGCGCTTTCCGAGCGGCGAACCGGTATCCACTTCGCCTGAAAGCGCTCTAAGCTGATGGGGACCCGCGATCATAGAAGCGCCTGACCGTCTCTGAGACCTATCCGGACCGGTTTCGCATCAAACTTTTCCAGGCGCGGCGCACATAATCCGCTTTATATATGTGGCCGCCCGGATGACGACAGAATTCCAGAATTTTTCTATCAGGGCTGTTGCGCCTCTTGCAGTCCAACCCCTTGGCCGGTACTGGCTTTGGTTCCCCGAATTGTCCGTGTCCGGAAAATAGGGCAAGAGCCACCGGAACTTCGCCTTGTTTCATATCGGCGATAACGCGACCCTTGATCGGAACCATCTTATCGCTCGTTCCATGAAAATGGATCAGATCGACCGGCGGACTTGGACATCTTTCAGGCACCGGCTCCCAGAATGTGCCCGCAATCGGGGCAAACCCGGCAAACAGTTTGCCTTCATGGCAAGCCAGGTTCCAGGTCATCATTCCGCCAGCGGAGAAACCAGACATCAGCAAATGATTGCGGTCGATCGGGAAACGCTTGGTGATGTCATTGACCAGCTGCCGGAAATAAGTGAATTCTTCCTCACCGGTATTGTCCGTATGACGAGGACGGCCGGGGAGCTGCCAATCTTCGCCCTTCGATTGCGGCGCAACCAGCGCAACGCTAAGCTCCTCGGCGAGCTTGAGCATCGATTTGTTCGCCATAACCTGGCCCGCATTGCCGCGCCAGCCATGCGCGAATATAATCGCGCCAACGCGCTCCCCCCTATCCTGCTTCGGCAAATAAATCCGGTAGGTACGGTCTCCGAGCTGGCAGTCCGTCGCTACGCCACAAGCCGCAGCAGGGATCGTGAAAAAGGCAAAAAGAAAAATCGCAAGCCGGGCCATGCATTATCCCTCAAATTTTTTGCTGCTATGATTTTGCCCGGAATAGGCACGTTTGTGGAGCCACGGTTTGGTGATCGCCCCGTGAAAGCGATGAAGCAAAGGACAGATTCGCACCTAGGGCGGACGCTCCGATTGTTTGTTTTGTCGCGCTTTCCGAGCGGCGAACCGGTATCCACTTCGCCTGAAAGCGCTCTAATATCAAGCTGCTTTCGCACCGGTCAGATCGGAGATCGCGTCCTGCAGCTCCTGGAGGTTTGAGACAATAAGGTCCGCATCCAGCTCCTGGACATCCTTGCTGCCTTAGCCATGCGGAACAAGCACGACAGGTATACGGGCTGCCCGCGCCGCGCCGACATCAGCGCCGCTATCCCCAATGATGATACTGCGCGAAACCTCGCCCCCTGCCCTTTCGATCGAGAGGAGCAGCGGCTCGGGATCGGGCTTTTTAGGACGGGTCTCGATATGGCCGACAACGCCATGAGCCCAGCGGCTTACATCGAACGCGTCAAGAATTCGCAGAACAAGATCCTCCGCCTTATTGCTGCAAACGGCGATCCGGGAATTCCGGCCATGACATTCGATCATCGCATCGGCGACCCAGTCGTGGAGTCGTGTTCCGGCGACAGGCGAAGCGCGATATGAGGCGAGCAACTGCTCAAACGCGGCATCGGCTTCCGTTTCGGACAACTCCAGCGAGGTGAGCTTCATGGCCCTGCTTAGCAGCGTTCGCAGACCGCCCCCGATCATGCGCTCGGTTTCGGCGACGCTGACTTGTCTGCCGTAAGGTGCGATCGCCGCATTCAGAGCGGATGCAATATCGGGCGAGGTGTGCGCGAGCGTACCGTCGAGGTCAAAAACGACCGTAATCGGATGTTCCATGCCGGGATTTGTTAGAGTCATACAGCTTCGGCAGGTCGCCTGCCTGTCCCTCGCGCAAGAGCGTCTCTATGGATTCGCCTCACACTTTCAATCAATGCATA
>CAZMAC010000022.1:0-14492 GCA_964564085.1 uncultured Hyphomicrobiaceae bacterium | reverse complement strand
CCGCCGCCCCCACCGCTATCACCGCCGCCAAAATCGTCCCAATCATCCGAGCGCTTGTCGCGTGGTCCGGAGTAAATGCCTTCATGGGGCGATTGATCGGGATTCTTCCAGCGCCGCGGGGATCGCCGGCTCGACGGCGTCATGATCTCAACGACAATCCAGAAGATCAGTAATGTAAAGAAGGCGACGAGAAGAACCTGACGCTGAACATCAAGCCCCAAATATGGGTGAAATATCCAGGCGAGAAGCGAAAGAGCGATCAACGCTTTGTAAAGGATACTTTTCACAAGGGGGTAAAGGAATGAGGCGATCGGCCGGGCGAAAATCCCCACGATGATAATGCCAAGGATCAGGAGAAGCCCTGTTATCGCAACAGATGTCGTGTCTGCAAAAGAATAACTCATAAAGGTCTCACCGATCTCAATCCGCGCTAAAACACTGTTTTGTTATTCTAGCGGATGATTTGACGTCTTAATGACATACCTTTCTCAAAGGCGGCTCACCCGGGAACGACGCCTTCGCAAAACCGAAAAGATGTGCAAATTCTTCCCTATTCGTGCATGGTAGCTTACTCACCCGAAGCGATCGCCCACCTCGGAGATGTCTTGCTTGACGCTCCCCGGTTTGCAGCGTTCAGAATTCATCAATGGCCTGGATGAACAACAGCACCGACCAATCCAAGACGGCACCGTCTGACGCCAGTTTCGAACAACGCATGGTCGAAGCCGCCATCGACTCCGCCGTCAGCGCAATCATCATTATCGATGAAGCCGGCACGATCCAAAAGATCAATCCAGCGACGCAGAAGATCTTCGGTTTCACCCAAGAAGACCTCATTGGGCGGAACGTTCATATTCTGATGTCAGACGAGCATCGCTCGGCGCATGACGGTTATATCGGAAACTATCTCAAGACCGGGGAGCAAAAGATCATCGGTATCGGCCGGGAGGTCGAGGCGCGCAGAAAAGACGGCACGATCTTTCCCATGCATTTGTCGGTTGGAGAGTTCGAAGCCGGGGGAAACCGTTATTTCGTTGGCAGCATTCACGATCGTTCCGCCCGAGCCGCAGCGGAGGCAGAGAGCGTGCGGCAAAAAACGCTTTTCGAGGCAATTTTCACAAATTGCCCCGATGCTATGATCCTGTCCGATGAGACGAACCGGATTACGCTGTGCAATCCAGTGGCCTTCAGCATATTCGGCTACGACAATCAGGACCTTATAGGCAAGCAAGCCCGCATCCTATTTGCGAGCGACGTCGATTATCAGCAGTTCAAAAACATTGCTTCATCTTTCATGCCAAAGGGACATCCGGGTGAGAATATCATCACCTTCGCCCGCGCTGACGGGGACCAGTTCCCAGGCATAGCCGCAACCGCAGATATTGTGAGCAGCAATGGTGCGCATATGGGCTTCCTTGCCGTCATTCGCGATGTCAGCCGCGAATTGGCGCAGGAACAGGCGCTCCGGCATGTCCAGCGCATGGAAGCCCTTGGGCAACTCACCGGCGGCATCGCACATGACTTCAACAATCTCCTGACGATCATCACCGGAAATCTTGAACTGCTCGATCTCGACATTGAGGACAAAGCTCAACACGATCTCCTGAAACGCGCAAATGATGCCGCGCTGATGGGCGCCCGCCTCACCGACCGGCTTCTGACCTTCGCCCGCAGACGCCCGCTCGATGCGGTCCCCATCAATCTCAACGACCAGCTTCTCGGCATGATGGATCTGCTTCGGCGCACTTTGGGCGCGACGATCAACCTTGCTTCCTCGCTCGCGCCCGATCTTTGGACGGTGCGGTCGGATGTCAGCGAAATTGAAAACGCTGTTCTCAATCTTGCGATCAATGCGCGCGATGCCATGCCTTATGGCGGCCAGCTTCTGATCGAGACGAGCAATCTCGTCGTTGATGATCCACCCGTATCAGAAGAACTGGGGCTCGCCTTGGGCGATTATGTACGGCTGTCGGTTTCGGATACGGGGCACGGTATCGAGCCCCAACTCCTTACCCGTGTCTTTGAGCCATTCTTCACGACCAAAGAATCAGGCCGCGGCACAGGTCTGGGGTTGAGCGTCATCTATGGTTTTGCCAAGCAATCCGGCGGAAGGCTGACGATCTATAGCGAGCCCGGCCAGGGCACGACCGTTAATCTTTACCTGCCGCGCGCTGAGGCAGGGCGCGTAACGCATCCCTATGAGAAAGGCGCGGTAGAACCTGATACAGCTTCAGGCGAGATCGTTCTGGTGGTCGAAGATCAAACGCCGGTTCGTGAGGTGACGATGAAACGGTTGGCGAAACTTGGCTACCGGGTCCGTGAAGCCGAAAGCGCCATTGAAGCCAAAGCGTTGCTGGAGGCAGGTGAAAAGGTCGACCTGGTTTTTTCCGACATTGTCATGCCGGGCGGTATGACGGGTTTCGATCTCGCAGATTGGATCCACAGCAACCATCCCGAAATCCCGATTTTGCTGACATCAGGCTTTGCCGAAAATATTGCACAAGGGCTCGCAAAGGAACAAAAGACCCTGACCGTTCTTCGCAAGCCTTATAGCGGAGAAGATCTGGCCTCTGCGATCCGGGCGGCGCTCAATGCCGGATCGGCGTGACCGCACTTTGGGGCATACAGACACTTTAAACTGGATCAGGGCCGTTTAACCTCGGGCGTAAAGACATAGCCGACACCGCGCACAGTCTTGATCAGCCTTGGAGCGTTTGGATCGGCTTCGATTTTCTTTCTGAGCCGGGCGACGAGATTGTCGATCGTGCGGTCAACCGGGGACCAGTCGCTGCCCTTGAGTAGATCCATGATATTGTCGCGCGAGAGCACACGGCCCGGCCGCTCGATAAAAATCTCTAACAGATTGAATTCCGCGGTTGTCAGCTCACGAGGCGCGCCATCCCCGCCCAATAGATCGCGCCGGACTGTATCGAGCGTCCAGCCGTCAAACAGGAAACGGTCTCTTTTAATCGTGCTGGATGCCTTATCTTCGGTCTCGGACACCACCTTCTCATAGCGCCGCAAAACAGCACGGACGCGGGCAACCACCTCACGCAAGTGAAAAGGTTTGCTGATATAGTCATCGGCCCCGAGCTCCAAGCCGACGACGCGGTCGATCATGTCACCCTTTCCCGAGATCATGATGATCGGCACATTGTGCTTTGCACGGATGCGGCGCGCCAGATCAAGCCCGTCCTCACCGCCAAGCGCCAGATCGAGCGTGATGAGATTGATTTGATCGCTTTCCAGCTGCGCAAACAGCTCCTCGCCGTTTTGCGCCTCATACACGGCGTAGGATTCGCGCTCAAGACAACGCCGCAGAAGCAGCCGGACCTCAGGGTCGTCATCCACAACAAGAATGCGTGCGTTTGCCTTTTCAGTCATCCCACTGCCATGGGAGGAAAGCCGATTCGTTCATCATGCTCCCATTTACACATTTTAATACACAACAATACAGATCGATTGAACGCCTGCGACGCAGAGACCGTTAACTATGTTTTACAGGATGATTAAGTCAGACGGTATTGTGAGGATTTAAATGGGCAGCTTTCAACTTTCTGTCGCGGATAGCCATTCGATCTCGCCGCAACAGCCATGCAAGGTGAAATCCCATCCACAAAACAGCCTTGACGATTGCCTCAAGCAAGCTTGCCAGCGACGGATCGAAGCCAAAGAATTCGTTTTCGTCGAGGGCGATCCGGCAAATCATATTTACCTGATCGAAGCCGGGGCGGTTGCTCTGTTCAAGATCTTGTCAGATGGCAGGCGGCAGATTCTCGGCTTTGCCTATCCGGGCGACTTTATCGGCCTCGGTCTTCAGGGCGAGCATATTATGAGCGCCCAGGCCATCAAGCGGGTACGCATCCGCTCAATGCCGCTTACAGCGCTGCACAAGATCGCAACGACCGATCCCAGCCTCAGCTTCAAACTCTACCAGGTGATTGCCGAGGAACTTGCGGCAACCCGCAATCTCATGATGACAACCGGTCATCGTAGCGCCTGCGAACGTGTCGTTGCTTTTCTGCTTGCCTTGTCATGCCGCAATGAGCGGTGCGGCGAGCCGGAGAACATCATCGACTTACCAATGACGCGAGCCGATATCGCCGATTATCTGGGCCTGACCATCGAGACCGTCAGCCGGACGCTGACCAAGCTGAAAACAAAAGGCTTTATTGATTTACCGCAAAGTACGCGGGTGGTTTTGTTGGATATGATAGAGCTTCAACGGCTCGCCGAGGGAGAAGAAAGCCTGTGAGCCCCGGCATGACGATGGAAAGCTCGGTTTACGGGCAGATCTCTGGCGCGATTGCGATAAATGCAGGGTCGCCGTCCATGTCTGAAGACGCTCAAAGATTGCGCTTTGCCACGGCCGTTTTCTACGATGCGGGCCGGTTGCAGGGTGCGGTGAATGGATTTTTAGACCTTGGGCTAACCGAAAATGATCTCTGGTTTGCAGGCAGCGATAAAATATTTCAGACAGGTTCACTGCTGCATTCGCTGCTTATCTCCAGCCAGGGCAAGTTGAAAAAGCTTCTGGAGCGGACAACCACAATCGGCAAACTCTCAAATAAAGCTGACTTTTACGCGACCGATGGCCCCGTGCTGCAAGTTTTACAAAAATCAAAATCACCGGCAAATGCCGAAAACTGCCTGGAGTGTTTTTTGAAAGGTGACATGGGCGCAATTCTGCAGGATCATGCTGAGAAAGGCGCAATTATCTTAACGGTGAAAACCGAAACACCTGCCCTGCAAGACCAATGTGTCCGTTTGCTGCTGCGCACGTCCTTACATAAGGTCTATTCGCAGGACTGTCTTTTGCGATTTCCGCTTGCCTAGAGCGCTTTCAGGCGGAGTGGATACCGGTTCGCCGCTCGGAAAGCGTGACAAAACAAATAGTTAGAGCCGACGCCCTGATTCAATCAGGGCGGATGAGGCTCTAGCAAGCAAGCCCATAAGGAGGCCAGACATGTATAAACATATTCTCATCGCAACAGACGGCTCCGAATTGTCCGATAAAGCCGTCCATCAAGGCGTTGCTGTTGCGAAAGCCCTGAATGCGCAGGTCACGATTGCGACTGCGACCGAGCCGTGGGAGTCGGTGATCGTCGGCGAAGTCGCGATGGCTTTGCCCCCGGAAAAATATGAGGAAACGGCGGCCGCCAATGCCGAGAGCGTTCTGAAAGCGGCCACGGCAATCGCTGAAAAAGACGGCCTTACGCCTCATGCGCTTCACATTAATGGCCGTCACCCGGCTGAAGGCATTGTCGAAGCGGCAGAGCTGCGGGGTTGCGACTTAATCGTGATGGCGTCTCACGGACGTCGCGGTCTCAGCCGGCTTGTGCTTGGCAGCCAGGCCAATGAAGTCGTCACGCACAGCAAGGTGCCGGTTCTGATTATCCGCTAGTCCATTACGGCCTTGGATGATCTCAGAAGGGTTTGAACACCCACGTTCAGCCTATGAGCTTGGTTGACCCAGTTCCACCAGGTGTGAGGGCGGGTAATGGTCATTGTCGCTCCAGGTGCGAACAGTTGCCCCCTATTGCGGATCAGCCAACGCTTACCAGCACCACCATTCATCCTAAGAGGCAAGGACCGCGTAAATATCGCCAGAATTCGTATCGAATGGCAGCGCGCGGATAAAATCCACCATCTGAGCCTTATTGACCGGACAGGCGAATTCAAAACGCTGGCTTTCGCCGAGCGCTGCATTGAAGCGATAGCTGCTGAACGCGTCGAGATAGTCCAGACAGGCAAAGGCAATATCGCGCTGGATTGTCGTGAATTCGAAGGAAAGCGCGGGCAGCGGCTGGCTTAGTCCCTGAAGCACTTGAAGCTCAAACCCTTCAACATCAATTTTGACAAAAGCGGGCGACCCATGCTGCTCGATCAATCCGTCGAGCGTTTGGGCGGGAACTGAAATCGTCTCATCCCAATTCTGGCCTTCCCAGCCCGGAGCACCCTGTGCCGCTTCAACGAAATGCGTCGACGCGGTGGAAATCGTTGGATTGGCGAGATTGATGTGAAGGGTCAGACTGCCGGGCTTGTCACTGACTGCGGCATGAATGAGCGAGACATTGCTATCCGCGCCGTACCGCATTTTCAGCCAGCGAAAGGCTGCAGGCTGAGGTTCGGCGGCGACGACGCGCGCGCCGAGGCTGCGAAATGCGCCAATCCGGTCGCCAACGTGAGAACCGATATCGAAAACCAGATCCCCCGAGCCGATAAATTGCCGGTAAAGCGCCGCCATCCGCCGACGGTGGTTTGGCTTGCCGTAATAGATCCGCAGAGAGCGGGCAATACCCGCCGCTCCACGGAGAGACCGTCGCAGGCGCTGAATGTGCGCGGAGCTGGCGGCCATACTTTAGCTACTCGGAACCGGTGCAAGCTGATCGGATGGAGACGGTCCGGCCGGAATATCGGGGCCGTCCACCTTCAAATCAGGTCCGGATAATCTGGCAAGGTCGCGCGGCGGGTTGCGTTCTTCCGGAATGGCGCAAATCCCGATCCGTGCAAGGAAGCGTCCGAATGCCGGTGAGGCCGTCAAGACCGCAAACGGCACCGACAAGATCAACCCGGCCAGAAGCGGTGCCGCCCAAGGCAGAACGGCAGGCGCTTTCCAGGCGAAGAGCGCCAGGATCGCAAAACCGAACAGGGTTTGCGGCCAAAGCCCGCTCAACGCCGTCGCCCAGCTCAGCCCGTAAGCATCGCGTTGCTGTCCGCTCCAGATCACGCTGCGCCCGAAAACCAGGCTGATCATGAAGATGGTCAGCTGGATGGCCGCAATCGGGGCGAGCAGGATCGAGAAAATCACTTCCGTCACACTGCTTGCGATAAAGCGCGGAAGGCCGCCATAGCGCGCCACGGCCCCGCGCGTGACCAGCACGTCGAGCATACCGAACAGCTTCGGCGAAATGCTGAGCAGGAATGAGAAGAAAAATAGCCCGATACCGAGTTCGATTTGCCGCGGCCCGATCTCGGGATCGAACACTTTCAGCGCGGACAGAGCGATCATCGCCGTCCAGGCAAAAGCTGCCAGATACATGAAGATGCCCATGACGATCTGAAAACGGCTCAGCGGAACGAGGTTTGGCAGACCGATCAGACGCCAATATTGCATATTGCCCTGACACCAGCGCAGGTCGCGCTTGGTGAAATCAAGAATGGTCGGGGGATTGTCTTCCCAGCTTTCGCTCTCGACCGGCAACACACGGACTTCATAACCGGCGCCGCGCATCATCGTCGCCTCGATCTGGTCATGGCTCAGAACGCATCCCCCGAGCGGCGGCTTACCGGGCAGGGTCGGCAGCTCGCAAAATTGGGCAAAAGGCGCAACGCGAATAACGGCGTTGTGGCCCCAGAATGGTCCGCAATCGCCATTCCACCAGGCATTGCCCATCGTATAGGAGCGCATGCCGTGGCGCATGCCATATTGGAAAATTCGTGCAAAGGCGCTGGTCGATGGCGCGCCGGTTACAATGCTTTGCAAAATGCCAAGACGCGGATGAGACTGCATGATGCGCACGAGCTTGACCATCTCCGAGCCTGACATCAGGCTGTCCGCGTCAAGCGGCAGCATCAGATCGTAAGCGCCGCCCCAGCGCTCGATGAAATCGCGAACATTGCCAGCTTTGAAACCGTCATTGCTCTCGCGGCGGCGATAGGCCGTACGGCTTTGATCGGCGAATTCGGCTTCCCATTCGGCAAACAGGCGCTCTTCCTCGGCTGCCACATCTGCTTTGTCGGTATCGCTGAGCACAAAAAAATCGAACCGCTCCGCGTCGCCGGTGCGCTCCAAACTGTCGCGCATAATCCGAAGCCGGACGAAGGCGCGGGATGGATCTTCATTCCGCAAGGTCATCAGGATCGCCGTGCGCAGAACAAGCGGGCCGCTTTCGGTGGGCGTTACAGCAAAAGGCGCAGCTTGCGCGAGCGGGTCTTTCGTGAAATGCAACAGCCAGAAGCCGATCAGCGCGTTCCAAAACCCCATAACCGTCCACGGCGCCGAGAGGGCAAAGGCGCCGAAAATGCCAATATCGAGGACCGTCCAGCCATCGCTTCCCAGAACGAGGCTGAGGACGTATAAGATCCCGGCAATGGTTGAGATCGTCAGTGCGGCCATGATAAGGCGTCGTCTGAATAGCACGCGCGTCTCTTGAAATCCGGCAGGCGTAAAGCGCTTATCATGCGAGGCAGTTTCAAGACGCAGCGGCGTTAGATCGTTCATACTTTGGCTTCCCCCGTGAACTTGGACGGCGAATGGATTTTGCGGTAACGGACGTGAAACACGCGAAGCTCTGATTTGAAGCGTTCACAGAATCGTGAGGACCCATGAATTTGAACGACACAGCGGCTGACAGCGCGACTACAGCATATGCGCTCTTTTACGAAGGCCCGTTTTCTGCGAGTAGGCGGAATGTGAATGTTCCAATATTAACGGAAGATGACGGAGCTAAGGCGGAAGCGCTTATACGGAATATTTATTCCGGTCTTAGCCGGGGGACGGAGCGCCTTATTTTTGCAGGACTTTTGCCACAAAGTGAGTGGGAAAGGATGCGTGCGCCCTTTCAGAGCGGGGATTTCCCTTATCCAGTGAAATATGGCTATGCCTCAGTTGGCATTGTCGAGGCCGGACCAACTGCGTTAATTGGTCGCACAGTCTTCGTTCTCTATCCGCATCAAACGGTTTTTAAGGTTCCTGCCGAATCAGCAATTCCGTTGCCGGACAATATCCCCCCGAAGCGCGCCATCTTGTCGGCGAATATGGAAACAGCCCTGAACGCCCTTTGGGACAGCCGCGCTCAGGCGGGACAGCGGATTGCCGTCATCGGGGCTGGTCTTGTCGGCTGTCTGATTGCCTATCTCGCCGCTCGCCTGCCGGGCACGAAAGTAACACTGATCGACGTCAATCCGGAGCGCGCAAACATCGCGAGGCGTCTCGGTATTGATTTTCGTGAACCGGACAGCGCAGACCGCGGATCGGATATTATCTTTCATACTAGTGCATCGGAAGCGGGGCTTCGTCTTGCGCTCGACCTCGCAGCTTTCGAGGGCCGGATCGTGGAAGTCAGCTGGTTCGGGGATAAGCAGATCAACCTGTCGCTGGGCGGCGCATTCCATAGCCAGCGCCTGCAAATCATCTCAAGCCAGGTCGGAAGCGTCGCCGCGCCGATGCGATCGCGATTTAATCATCGTGAACGGCTTGAAAACGCCATAACCCTGCTAGATGATGAGGCCCTCGATTCGTTGATTACCGAGGAAATTGCCTTTAAAGATCTGCCTGACGCTCTGCCGCGCCTGCTCGCGTCAGACGCTCCGGGCATCGCAACGGCGATCCGATATTAAAAAGAACGACTGAGGGAGACTGCTTTGTACGCCCTGGAAGTTCGCGATCACATCATGGTCGCGCACAGCCTGCCCGGCGATTTTTTCGGTCCGGCGCAGCAAATGCATGGCGCGACATTCATCGTCGACGTCGCGTTTTTCCGCGAAACGCTCGATGAGCACAATGTCGTCGTCGACATCGGACGCGCCGGGGAGGTTTTATCGGCGGTCTTAAAGCACATCAATTACACCAATCTGGATGAAGTGCCCGCTTTTCACGGCAAACTCACAACGACCGAGTTTCTTTGCCATTATATTTTCACGGAAATGGTCAAAGCCATTAAAGCCGGAAAGCTTGGCCCCGGTTCAGAAGGCTTAGCGCGGCTGCGCGTGTCGTTGCATGAAAGCCATGTGGCACGCGCCTGGTTTGAGGGAGCAATCGAGGGATGACACAGCTCTATTTTGCAATTCCGGGCGACATCGACACGCCGACCGGCGGCTATGCTTACGACCGGCGCGTTTTAAATCTGCTACCGCAATTCGGCGTGGAGGTGAAGCACCTGGCTTTGCCCCCCGGCTTTCCATTTCCGTCCGAGGAAGAGCTGGAGGAAACCGCCAACCGACTCGCCAGTGTCCCCTCCGATGCCGTTCTTCTGATTGACGGGCTAGCATTTGGAGCCTTACCGGAGGACCTGTTGAGAGGGATTCCGGCTCCGATCATTGCCGTGCTCCATCATCCTTTAGGACTGGAGACGGGATTACAGGAGGCGGACCGGCACCGTCTGCTCAGTTCCGAAAAAGCCGCGCTCCGATTCGCCCGCCGCATCGTTGTGACAAGCCAGGCCACGGCCGAGACTTTGCGTGAGCTCTCCTTTGCGCCGCCTCCGCCGATTACGGTCGCCAAACCCGGCACGGAACCGGCCGAGCGCGCCACCGGCGGAAATGGCGTCTTCGAAATCATCAGCGTGGGCGCTGTGATCCCCCGCAAAGGCCACGATGTGCTTGTTGATGCTCTTGCCAAACTGCCGCATCGCGGCTGGCGCTGCACGATTGCGGGCAGTCTGGATCGTGACCATGATTTTGTCGCGCGGCTGACGCAGCAGATCGAGGCGCTCCAGCTTCAGGATAACGTCCATCTAGCCGGTCCGCTTGGCTCGGAGATCCTGCATTCGCATTACGGTAAGGCCGATATATTCGCTTTGCCGTCCCGATATGAAGGCTATGGCATGGCCTTTGCTGAAGCTGTGGCACACGGCCTGCCGATCGTTGCCGCCCGGGCTGGAGCGGTTCCCAGCACAGTTCCGGCCGATGCTGCAATTCTCGTGGAACCCGACAATGCCGACGCTCTGAGCGATGCCCTTCACGCGTTGATCGGGGATAAAGACTACCGGCAGAAATTGTCCGACGCGGCGTGGGCGCATGCGCAAGCGCTGCCCCGCTGGGAAGACACGACCCGAATCATAGCCGATGCGATCCAGAAGGTTCAAAGGTGAGCGGCTTTTCCGCCGAGTGGCTTCGCCTGCGAGAGCCGGTCGACCATCGGTCACGTGACCCGGATCTGGCAGAGCAATTGAAGCAATTCCTCGGCGGACATAAATCCGCTCGCCTTCTGGATCTTGGCTGCGGCACCGGGTCTAATCTTCGCGCGCTCGCTCCCCTCTTGCCCGCAAACCAGCATTGGCGTTTGATCGATTACGATCAGCCGCTCCTCGACGAAGCGCGGCGCCAGATCGATGCGTGGATCGGCGAGACGGGGTTAACGGGTCTGAGTTTCCGATTGGAAGCCGGCGACCTTCAAACCGATCTTGAGCGCTTATTCTCTCAGGACTACGATATCGTGACGGCGGCTGCGTTTTTCGACCTGGTTTCAAAAGCCTGGATCGATCGCTTGGCCGCTCTCATTGCCGAGAACCGCTGCGCATTCTACACTGTGCTCATCTATGACGGCGCGATAAAGTGGGAGCCGACTCACCCCGCAGATGAAGCGATCCGGGCCGCGTTTAATTCGCATCAGTATCAGGATAAGGGGTTCGGCCCGGCTGCAGGGCCGGATGCGGCAAGCCATTTGGCTGAGCGCTTCGGACGCGCGGGCTATCGCGTCATGACGGCCTCAAGCCCGTGGCGTATGACGCGCGACGCATTTCCGCTCATGCTGGCAACGGCTGACGGCATTGGAACGGCGGCACGCGAGACTTGTTTGGTCTCCGATCAGGACGTGACGGGCTGGCTTGAAACACGCCGTTCCTTAGAGCGATGCGAAATCGGCCATATAGATTTGCTCGCCCTGCCCCAGTAAAGCATAGACCGACTTAAAGACCGTCGCGCATCTGCTGCCACGCCAATATATCTCTTAGCGATATTACTGCGATTGCGGCACTTGCGGACCGCTGCTGCCGCCACTGCCCGAACTTGGCGGCACGATAGGCGACAGTTTTGGCAGAGAACTCGGCGCACCGCCCGATGGGGCATCCCCACTCTGCGTCTGCTCGCCGCGATTCAGGATCGAAGTCGGTTCTGCACTCTGGCTCGCAAGAATTGCCAGAAGAATGCTTGTTCCGAAAAACGCCGCTGCCAGAACAGACGTGATACGCGTCAAAAGATTTGCCGCCCCGCGTCCCGTCATGAAACCGCTGCCGCCACCGCCACCAATACCGAGCGCGCCGCCTTCGGATTTCTGAACGAGAACGATCCCGACAAGCGCTGCCGCGATCATGAGATGGATGACGAGAATAACTGTGTTCATGTGTCTTTTTCACCGAGTTCTTCGGGCCACTTACAGCATTTTGCCAGTCATGGCTAGATCAAGCTGTATGCAAGTAAAATCATTCTAACGCCGAAAAGGTCTTTTGGGTTAAAGGGCAGAGCAAGTTGAAACCCATAAAATGGGATTTAGGGCAGACGGCGACATTTTCCACCCCTTTAAGAATTTCGATCCGCTATCGCTAGAGCAACGCGCGTCCAATTGGACGCGGACAGTTGCTCTAACCTTTCAAAATAGATCAACCTGCGCTTAATCGATTCCGATTAAGCGCAGGTTGATCTAGGCGCGACCCGCGTTGCGCAGCGGCGAACGCATAGTTGTGTCCAGAAAGCCCTGATGCGGCTGAAGCTTTTTCCGAAAGGCTGGGACGGCGGACCGGCAGCGGCGGCACGGGTCCGTTCGAGACCGTATCATCGCCCTCTCCTATTTCGTCATCCGGTTCATCGGCGTCCACAATGTCGATCTCTTCCTGACAGCGGAATTTAAGCTGCTCGTAAACGTTCAGATAGCGCTTGACCAGATTGAGATCGGCAACCGTCAGATTGGCCTTGGCCCAGTCCGAGCCCTTTTCAAAATAATTATCGATACCCAAAACGATAAGCGCCTGACGCTCGGTTTCCAGACGGTCGCAGCTTCCCTGATCGAGCGGGTCGGCCGAGACGGTGCGCGGTGCGGCCAGAAGCAAACAAATGACAAAAAAAGCAAAGAAAACGGAACCCCGATATCGCAGCCGCGAACGCATCACCATCAAATTACCCTCTAAAATCTATAGCGCCAAAATCTATAGCGCCATGTGGTGCGCCTGCGCGGCTTCTACGCCGTTAAACAGCGTTTTTCTTCACGCATGAAATGATCGCTAACAAATCTTTAGCAAGAAGGCTCGCGCCCCCAATGAGAGCGCCATCGACACCTTCGATTGTCAAGATCTCCTCAGCATTCTCAGGTTTTACCGAGCCGCCGTAAAGAATCCGTGTTTTCTCGGCAACGCTTTGCCCCACAAGATCTGTGAGTTTTCCCCGAATGAAGCGATGCACCTCGGCGATGTCGTCTTTGGTCGGCGTCAGCCCCGTGCCAATTGCCCAGACCGGTTCATAAGCGATTACGCTGTTCTCCGCCGTGACGCCGTCCGGCAGGGAACCGCTGAGCTGACGCCCGATCACCTCCAGGGTCAAACCCAGCCGGCGTTCGCCAGCCGTCTCACCCACGCAAATGATCGCCTGGAGCCCGGCTGCGTGCGCCGCAGCCGATTTCGCCTTAACGTCCTGATCGCGCTCTCCATGCAGCGAGCGGCGCTCCGAATGCCCCAGGATAACCGCGCTTGCACCGCTATCGGCCAGCATCGGTGCGGAAATGTCGCCCGTAAATGCGCCGGACGCTTTTGCGTGGCAATCCTGACCGCCGACCTTGATCGGACTGCCCTCGACAGTTTTCGCCATGGCTGCAATCAGCGTTGCGGGCGGACAGATCATCACATCCAAAGCATTTGCAGAATCGCCATCCGAAAGCCCGGTTCTCAACGCCTCGATTTCGCTGAGCGCGGCTTTGAGACCGTTCATTTTCCAGTTTCCGGCAATAAGTGGTTTGGGAGCTGACATCGATTTCCCCACTAATGGGCTTGACATTGCGCTTGCCTGAGCCTTGATCTAACGAGAACATCTATTGGACGCAAGTGACGCCGTGTTGAGCGGCTCGTATTTGGTCAGTTTCCCGAGCTCGTTGATAACTGACCGCCATTTCGACAGTTAAGATGAAACCATGCTTGATTCTCTAAGAAAAAGCGCCGGCAGTTGGGTTGTAAAAATCTTTCTCGGCCTCCTGATCATGAGTTTTGCGATTTGGGGGATCGATGGTGTCTTTTTAAGCAACGCCAATCGCGAGTTAGCCGAAATCGGGGACCGCGAAATCTCGCCGGAAGAGTTCCAGCGAAATTACCGCAATCAGGTTAATCTGGTGAGCAATCAGCTCGGCCGGCAGCTCACAAATCGGGAAGCACGCGCTTTCGGCATCGGCCAGAGCGTTCTGCAAAATCTGATCAGCACGACCGCGATCGACATTCACGCGGACTCGCTCGGCCTGGGCATCTCCGAAGAAGCCATCGCAAATTCCATTCAGAACGAACCGACCTTTAAAGGTGCCGGCGATAAATTCGATCCGCAGCGTTTCGATGAAATTCTGCGTAATATCGGCATGTCAGAGCAAGGTTTTGTTGCCCTGCAGCGCGAAGAAATGGTTCGGGAACAATTGGCGAGCGCGCTCACCCGCAGCGCTTTTGTGCCAAAGACGTTGCTCGATGCAACCCATCACTACCGTAATGACGAGCGCGTGCTGAATTATTTCACGGTCGAGCCGAGCGTCGTGGGGGAAATTATCCCGCCCGGCGAAACGGCTTTTAAATCCTATTATGAGGAAA
>CAZMAC010000021.1:4593-14988 GCA_964564085.1 uncultured Hyphomicrobiaceae bacterium | reverse complement strand
CCGCGCCAAGCAGCATGAGACCTTGTGCCGGGTCCATATGGAAAGTGAACGGAATGAGCAGCGCCACCGCCATTGTGGGCGACAAACCCGGCGTCGCACCAAGCAGCAGGCCGCCAATCGTGCCCGCGCATAGGATAGCTATTGAGGACAAGGTGAAGACGGGGCCAAAATGATAGAGGAATTCCATGCGCGACTTTTATTTCTTACGCGATTTACCGGGACGGATTCACACAGTTCGATCATAGACTAACTGCAACCTACGCGAAAATGCTTATTTTGAGCAAATTCAAATGCGTGTGTTTTCGCCTATTGTCCGCCGGCACCGGGAACGGTCTTGCAGTCAGTATCCTATCCGGGGAACGCTACGCTTCTGCAAGTTCACACACGGACCGAGGACTGACGGGTTCTGACTTGCGAACGCGTGTCACAATATTGGGCAAGCAAGAGCAACGTACGTCCAAATGGACGCGGACAGTTGCTCTAACTCTTTAAGACAGATCAACTTTTCAACCTTCAAATGATTCCATTTGAAGGTCGGTTGATCTAGGCTAAGCCTTCGGATAGTCGAGCCCCATCTCGTGGTAGCGCTCGGGATCCTCGCCCCATTTATCGCGGACTTTCACGAACAGGAAGAGATGCACCTTAACGCCGAGCGCTTCGGCAAGCTCCTGGCGAGCGCCCATGGAGATCGCCTTGATCGCCGCGCCATTTGCGCCGAGGACGATCTTTTTCTGGCTCTCGCGCTCGACATAGACGGTCTGCTCGATGCGCACACTGCCGTTCTTTAGCGTCTTCCAATCCGTTGTCTCCACGGTCGAGGCATAAGGCAGCTCGTCATGCAGCCGCAGATAGAGCTTTTCGCGCGTCACCTCCGCCGCCCAATGCCGCTGCGGGGCATCGCTGAGCTGATCTTCCGGGTAAAGCCAGGGGCCGGGCGGGACAATCCCGGCGAGCCAGTTCTTCAAATCGGCAACGCCGGAGCCGCTTTCGGCGGAGATCATGAAAACCTGCTGGAAACCGCCGTAAGCCCCGCATTGCTCGGCGAGTTTCAGGAGCAGCGGTTTGTCCTCGCGCCCGATCTTATCGACTTTGTTCAGCGCGAGCGCGACCGGCATTCTGAGGTCTTTCGCGCCTTTAAGGATCGCCTCCGCTTCCTCATCGATGCCCTTTGCGGCGTCGACCAGAATAACCACCGCATCGGCGTCGCGCGCACCGCCCCAGGCCGCATCGACCATCGCCCGGTCGAGCCGGCGTTTCGGGCGGAAAATGCCCGGCGTATCGACGAGGATGATCTGGCTCATGCCGTGAATGGCGATACCGCGGATTTGTGCGCGGGTCGTCTGCACTTTGTGGGTGACGATGGAGACTTTCATGCCGACGAGCTGATTTGTCAGCGTCGATTTGCCGGCATTGGGGGCGCCAATGACGCTGACAAAGCCGCAACGCGTGTCGGTGCTGGCTTCGCTCGTCTCGGCAATATTCGTGTCGGCGCTGTCTGTTTTCGTTTTGCTCATCGCGGCGCTTTCCATACGCCTTCACGCGTCAATAGGGCCGCAGCGGCGGCCCGCTCAGCCGCCCGGCGCGAGCGGCCTTCTCCACGAGACGGTTCGAGGCCTTCGACACTCACCTCATAGATGAAGAACGGCGCGTGATCGGGGCCGGTCGAGGCGATTTTGCTGTAATGCGGCAGTTTCGTTTCACCCTGTCCCTGAACCCATTCCTGCAGGGCCGTCTTTGCATCGAGCGGAATGGCGGCGCATTCCTCCACGCGCGGCTCCCAAAAGGTGTTGATGACCTCCTTGACCGGCTCCCAGCCCCCATCGATATAGATCGCGCCGAGCAGCGCCTCGCAACTATCGGCAAGGATGGTGCGCTTGCGCCTGCCTCCGGCCATGGCCTCGCTTTCGCCCAGCTTCAGATAAAGGCCGAGCGAGATTTCCTCGGCGATCTCGGCAAAGGTTTCCTTGCACACAAGATTGTTAAAGCGTCGCGCCAGACTGCCTTCGGGGGAATTCGGGAAGCGATGGAACAGATATTCGGCAATCGCCAGACCCAGAACACGGTCGCCCAGAAATTCCAGCCGCTCATAGTCGGCAACCCCTTTTTTGCCGTAAGCGGCGCTTGCATGGGTTAGCGCCTCGTGCAGAAGCAATTTATCGCGGAACTCGTACCCAATCCGCTCCTGGAGCTTTTTCAGATCAGGACGGCGTGCCACGATTTTAGCGGATGAGATCGAGAAAACGCGACCAGCGAATTTCGAACGGCCAGCGCCAAGGGGCGAAAAAGCTTGCATCATCATCGATCGAGAAGAAGATGATGTCAGCGCGGCCAACGAAATTGTCATAAGGCACAAAGCCCACGCCGCCGAGAACGCCGAAACGGCTATCGGTTGAGTTGTCCCGGTTGTCGCCCATCATGAAATAATGGCCGGAGGGCACGATAAAGGCCGCTGTGTCGTCACCGTCAGTGCCGCGCGCGCAATCCAGCGTAGGGTATTTAACGCCATTGGGAAGCGTTTCGAGATAGCGCGGAACCTTTATTTCATCGCGGTAGGAGCTACAGGCAGCACCTGGCCCGACGAAATCATCGACCTGCTCGCGTTCGACCGGATTTCCGTTTATATGCAACACGCCGCGGATCATCTGGATTTGATCGCCAGGCAAACCGATCACGCGCTTTATGTAGTCGGTTTGATTGTCACGGGGCAACTTGAAGACCGCAACGTCACCGCGTTCCGGTTTCGAGGCGATCACTCGCCCGTCGAAAAGATCAGGGCTCCAGGGGAAGGAGTAGTTGCTGTAACCGTAGCTGAATTTGGAAACGAATAAGTAATCGCCGACAAGGAGCGTCGGGATCATGGAGCCGGATGGAATATTGAAGGGCTGATATAGAAAGACACGGATTAACAGCGCGATGATCAGCGCATGAAATATGACGCGTAGCGTATCCATCAACCCGCCGCGCTCTGCCTGTTTTTCTTTCGCATTCGCTTCACTGCTCATCCGATTCGATCCCGCTCAAGAAGCTTAAAGTTTCGCTCACATAATATCATCGGCGCATAAAGGCAAATAGAGCATGAAGCTTCAAGGACCTTTATCGAGGCCGTCGAGTGTGGTCAGCCGCTTTTCGTCCTGCAATCCGGGGTGCGAAAAGCGTAAGAAGGCTCTACGAAATCCAACCCCTTGTTCACTCGGGCATCGCGGAGATGATGACAATTGCCTGCGCCACGGGAAAGTCGTCCGTGATGGTGACGTCGATCTGAGCATCGTGGCTGGGCGGGGTAAGGGCATCAAGCCGCAAGGCAGCGCCGCCCGTTAGCGCGATGGTCGGCTTTCCCGAGGGCAGATTGACAACGCCCATATCGCGCCAGAACACGCCCTGGCTGAGGCCTGTCCCGAGGGCCTTTGCGCAGGCTTCCTTTGCGGCCCAGCGTTTTGCGTAAGACGCAGCGCGCAATCTGCGCCGGTCCGATTTTTTCCGCTCAAGCTCGGTAAAGATCCGGAAAAGAAAGCGCTCGCCGTATCGCTCGATGCTCCGCTCAATGCGGCGGATATCGATACTGTCGCTGCCCAAACCGATGATCATCTTGTCGGATTTGCCTAACCCGCGTCGTTCCCATCACGGACGCGCAGCGTTCATCAAGCTTTTCATACGCGCCACAGTCTCGCCAAGCCCTGAAAACACGGCTTCCGCGACCAGAAAGTGACCGATATTCAATTCTACAACTTTCGGCAAAGCGGCGATAGGGCCGACAGTGTCGAATGTCAGGCCGTGACCGGCGTGGACCTCCAGGCCGAGACGATCCGCCAGCCGGGCCGCTTCCGCCAGCCGCGCGAGTTCCGCCTCTGTGCGCCGCTCGTCGCCCTCGATTGCGGCTTCGCAATAGGTTCCGGTGTGCAACTCCACGATGTCGGCGCCAGCCACGCCTGCAGCCTCGATTTGTGGCATGTCCGCATCGACGAAAAGCGACACGCGAATACCGCCGTCACGCAGCTTCGTGACATAATCGGCAAATCTTTCGCCAAGCCCGCGGACATCCAGACCGCTCTCGGTCGTGCGTTCGGCGCGGCGCTCGGGAACCAGGCAGCAGGCATTCGGCCGCGTTTGTAAGGCAATTGCGAGCATTTCGGCGGTCGGCGCCATTTCCAGATTGAGGGGCCGCGTCAAGCCGGCCTTAAGCCGGGCGATGTCGTCATCGACAATATGGCGGCGATCCTCACGCAAATGCGCCGTTATCCCATCTGCTCCTGCCTCGATCGCCAATTCGGCGGCGCGCAGCGGGTCCGGATAGTCGCCGCCTCGGGCATTTCGTATGGTTGCGACGTGATCAATGTTCACACCGAGCCTTATTGGCTGAGGCATGGCGCTTAACTTCCAATCTGAGGGGCTGTGCTGAGCCGGATACGTTTAAAAGGCGCGCCGACGAGGCGTCTGGCGGCTAAATAGGCCAGGCAGGCCGCAAACACGCCGAGCGGCAATGATCCTACGACCATTGGCTTGAAAACAGGCCATATATTTTCAAGCGATTGGAGAATCGCCTGAGGCGATCCGCTGATGAAGCTATCCCAAAACTTGCCGGCGCGGCGTCCCAAATAGACCAGCCGCCCGGAAGTGGGGTCGCCAAGAAGCACGTTACCCAGGTTGAAGGTGGAGAACCAGATGATCGGATAGGTCAGGGGATTGCCGACGAATGAGCTGAGAAACGCAGCAACGATACTCCCCCTCAGCAAAATCGCGAGAATGGCCGCGATGACGAGTTGAAAGCCAAGAAATGGGGTAAAAACCGCAAAAACGCCGATAGCCACGCCAAGAGCGATCTTGTGAGGTGACGACGGTACGCGCTTGAGCCGCAGAAAAATATAACGGATCGACCGGCGCCAGCTTCGCCGCGGCCAAAATAACAGTCTCACGCGCTCGCCGAGGCCGATCTTTTCTCTGCGTTTAAAAAGCATTTCCTTGTCCTGAGACGAAAGGCACTGTCAAAACCTGAAACTCAAAACTCAGCCTTCCACTCGGTCCCAGCTACAATAAGTAGTCGCTGTCATGCACTTATGCCAGATCACATGAATAGGCGCTTTAAATTTTCAATGGCCTGAGCCGCTTTTCACAATTGCGCTAATAGAACTAAGATGCCTAAAAATACGTACAGATCATGAGGCCCTTCACTCATTCTCTTCTGTCTGCTCAATATCGTTAAGATCAAAAACCGCAGGATAGAGGATAGAACCAGATCCTGTCCCTAAAATGTCCGGGAAAAGGTCTAATGCCATGAATGCGTCTCTATTAAAAGGATTGTTGAATTTCGCTGCTTTTTCGGGGGAAAAGCCAAAACGCTGGTAATAATGCGGATGGCCGAGAACGAACATGACCTCAGCTTCCAAATCCCGTGCCGCCCCGATTGACGCATTGACGAGTTCAGCGCCTAGCCCCTTGCGCTGAAGGGCGGGTAAAACGGCCAATGGGGCCAGGGAAAGAGCTTTGAGTGGGCGGCCATTAAATTGCGCATTGAGCCGGCTCAGGAGGATGTGACCGACAATTTTACCATTCTTTTCCGCAACCAAAGATGCAGCGACCAGATCGGCCTCTTTCAACCGATCGATCAGCGCCACTTCATCGGTGCCACCAAAGGCTTCAGCCGTAAGTCGAGCGATTGCGGGGCGGTCCTTTGGCAACTCAGACCGAATAATCATTGATGACCCATAATTTTGCGACTTTACCACCCTTCATGAATTTGGATCGATGCAATCCGAATTCATGAGGGTGATTTCTTTTCGGTCTTTACTCGTTTCTCAGTTTGAATCTTGCCTAAGTTATCGAAGCGGATAAGCGCTTATGATAACCTGATTTCTTCAATGCGGGTGAAGCAGCTCACAGGTAATGTGGCGTTCTTTCTAAAAGCGGACACTGAAATTAAGCATCTGAGAGGATCGAAAATCCAGCAATGGACGCTCGACCTCATCCGTGTGCTGACGCTGAGTTCATATTCGGCCTTATGACACTTACCCGGGCTGATTTAATGGGCGTTCGTCATGCATTAGTTATAGAAAATCGATCGACGTTTCACTTATTATATACCTCTTTCGACGGCGTTAAAACGCTATGCCATCTTAAGGTCTGAGGGCCGAGCACGTAACGATCATAACAGGGCGCAGCAGGATACATTCTCACATCCGCATTTGATTTTGCCGAGCCGCTGTCTGCCCAATTAAGCGCTTTATAGTCAAAACCGGATTCAATGGTCGGTTTAATGATTTTGAAGTATGGCGAGACGTCGAAGTCACGAGGGGTGAACAGACTATAATGGCGGATATGGAGGATTTCGCTACGGCTGTAATTACTCATGAAATGGCGATGGTGTTTGACGATCTCAATACGCGGAAGGATCGGATAACGCACCGATTGGAAGGCTTGAGCAATCAGTGTCGAACAGATGGCCCGTGTGGGCTCGCCTGATCCAAGCGAAATCATTCTCCGCCGCCAGCGGACCGGCACAGGCGGTGTCGGGAACAAATAACGGGCCAAGTCTATAATATTGCGCGTGTCGTATTTTAGGCCGATCCGGTCCATCATGAACTGTACGACCTTCTTACGATCCTCGAAGGTTAGACCAACCGGCCGGCAGATGCGGGTGTTGTAAGTTTCATATTTTGAGAGCGGAACGGTAATGCAGCCGGTTCCGACATTGACCTCAATCAGGCTTTTCGTTTCCTCCCCATTTCGAGGAAGACCGAACGCATCGCCAATATATAGGGCGGCATGCGACCAGGTCGATTGCGTCAGATATTTAATCGCATTGGAAATGCGCTGGTTCCCATCAACCAACAGAACATCCCCCGGCTCCAAAAAACGCTGCAAGGTTTCCGGATCGGATGGCGTAAAGGGTTCATAGCCGCTCGATTGTTCCTCAAGCCGCCCTGCGATCCAATCGCCGATGCGATCAAGGATATTGTCTACGAACGCCATGAGAACGATTCTCTTTTATCGTTGATATGCACCGGGCCGGACAATATGGCTGCAAATGATGTGCTCGTCCGGCACCCGGCAAGCATATGCAACGAGACCGGAAGGCCTTTCCAATCCCTATGTTAGCTGTTTAAACGCCGGATAATCACCTCACAGATGTACCAAATTATTGTGATGAAACCTTTTTCGGCGCTAGGCTCAAACATGTTTTGGCTTGAGGGCTGGGCAGGTAATCGCTTCTATCCATGCTTTTGCAGGAGAATGCTTTTTCTCGCTCCGCTCTACGCCCGCTTACGCAGCTCCCGGCGAATGATCTTGCCCGTCGTCGTGAGCGGCAAGCTGCCGACGAATTCGACTTCGCGTGGATATTCATGAGCCGCGAGGCGCGATTTGACATAATCTGACAACTCGCGAGCGAGGTCTTTGCTGGCTGATTGGCCTTGTTTCAGGACAATATAGGCTTTGACGATCTCGCCGCGCTCGGGATCAGGCTTGCCGACCGCCGCCGCCATTTCCACCGCCGGATGGCGCATCAGACAATCTTCGATCTCGCCAGGCCCGATCCTGTATCCGGCTGAATTGATGATGTCATCATCGCGCCCGACGAAACGAATGCGCCCGTCAGGCTCCTGGACGCCCTGATCCCCGGTGACCAGCCAATCGCCGATGAATTTGGCGCGTGTCGCCTCCTCATTTTTCCAATAGCCGAGAAACATTACCGGATCGGGCCGCTTCACGGCGATCATACCGGGCTCGCCTTGAGGTGCAGGCGCTCCTTCAGCGTCAATAACCGCCAATTCGTGGCCTGGGACCGCATGGCCCATAACGCCCGGCGCAGGCTCAAACAGCGCGCCGCAAGACGAGACGATCATGTTGCATTCTGTCTGACCGTAAAACTCGTTGATCTTCACGCCCAGGACATTTTGCCCCCAGTCCAGCAGTTCCGCGCCAAGCGTCTCTCCGCCGCTTGCCACGCTGCGCATCTCAACCTGCGGCCCGTCCGCCGGATCGGTAGCCGTGCGCATGATTTTCAGCGCGGTCGGCGGCAGGAAGGCATTGCGGATCTCATATTTGCGGATCAGATCGAAGGCGGCATCGGCGGTAAACTTCTCGAAACGCTTGGCAACAACCGGCACACCGTGATGCAGCGCAGGCATCAGCACATCAAGCAGCCCGCCGATCCAGGCCCAGTCGGCAGGCGTCCACATCCTATCGCACGGTTGGGGCAGAAAATCGTGACTCATTTCAACGCCCGGCAGATGGCCGAGCAGCACGCGATGGGCGTGAAGCGCGCCTTTGGGCAGCCCTGTCGTCCCGGAAGTGTAGATCAACAGCGCAGGATCTTCGGCGCGCGTTTTGACGGGGTCGAAGTCAAGCGGCTGCTCATAACGGCGAGGATGAAAATCGACAGACCCTTCTCTCTCCCCGTCGACGCAGAAGATGGTTTTGAGCGCAGGCAGCTTTTCGCGAATGGCCGTAAGCTTGTCCGCGCTCGCCGCATTGGTGATCAAGGCGACAGCTCCGGAATCTGCAAGCCGGTGTTCCAGCGCCTCCGCACCGAACAGGGCAAAGAGCGGAAGGGCGATCGCGCCGAGCTTGTAGACCGCAATATGTCCGTAAAGCGTTTCCGGTGCTTGCGGCAGGAGAATTCCGACGCGATCCCCACGGGCGACGCCATGCGCGCGCAGGAGATTGGCGGTCTGGTTGGATAGTTCCCGCAGCTTGCCGTAGCTGCAATTAAAGCCCTCCCGTCCCTCATAGGCAAAATCGGCATCGATGAGCGCTGTACGGTCTTCATCGATCTCGGCCCAACGGTCGCAGATATCGACGCCGATGTTGTAAAATTCGGGGATCTCCCAGCGGAAGCGCGCGCGCAGCTCTTCATAGGTCGAGGCATCGGGCAGCATTGTATGTCCCCTGACCGTTTTTTTTTTCAGTATGTTATTTTAACACTGAAATGACGGTTTTTGTGTGCTTCGCAGTCCCGCGAAGTGTCAAGCTAGTGGTTCGAATCTAACGCTTCGAACCACGTCGTTTTTGCTGATGGATCGAATTGACATGACATTTTAAGTGCTTACCTCGATTTCATCGGATGGTGGGAGGGACTCAAATGTCATGTTCGATCCACTAGGACCTCTTTGCCCCTATCGGTTCTGGCCATCACTTCAACATAATCCGGGAGCGCTGGCGAAATTTCGGAAAGTTTCATGACGCTCAAAGCTTCCGACGGCGGCACGGCGCCTTCAGAGCTTCGCATCATCGTCTTCAACGTCGCTCTTGCAGCCACGACAGACCCCGAAACAAATTGCTGCTCGACATAAAACCACCGGTCGTCCCAGCCCAGGATCTTTGTCCGGAGTTCATAGGATTGGAAAACGGTCAGAGAACGCCGGTAGTCTATGAGTGTGCTGCCGACAACCGGAAACCATCGCCGCTGCCGCGCTTCACGCCAGAATCCAGTTCGGATGAGCAAATCAATTCGGCCCAGATCCATGATGGACAGGAACCGCCCATTATTCATATGAAGCTGTAGATCCAGATCATTCGGCCAGACACGCATATGAAGAGCCGAGATGTCGAAAGGCTGAAGCTTTGGCCGATAGGGCGCCTTCACAAGGACGAAAATGAGCCGCAGGATCAGATTCAAGAGACGCTCCTTTGGTGAGAGGCAAATTATCGATAAGCGTTACAAGATCTGCTTTGACCGGTTAATGCGGCAAGAAGATTTACTTAAGGCTGCGGCTGCCTGGTTTGATGGCAGGAATGGCGGCCAGCTCAGCCGGCAAATTTTCGGGCGAATGGTTCTGAATGTCGAGCGTAATCAGTGGCGTTAATGGCAGGCCCAGATCGGCTTTGCCGCCGGAGCGGTCAACCAGGCACGCCGCCGCAACCGGTTCGCCGCCTTCCGCTGCAATCGCCTTGATGCATTCGCGGGAGGAGAGGCCGGTCGTGACCACATCCTCCATCATCAGAACGCGCGCGCCCGGCTCAATGTCGAAGCCGCGCCGGAGCTGGAATTCCCCATCGACCCGCTCGAAAAACACGGAGGGGACGCCGAGCTGCCGCCCCATCTCATAGCCGACGACGACCCCGCCCATCGCGGGGGACGCAACCAGATCGATCGGCTCGCTGTGCTTTTCGCGCAGCTTAGCCGCCAGTGCCGCGCATAAAAGCTCCCCCCGCGCCGCGTCCATCATCACCCGCGCGCATTGCAGGTAAGTGTCGCTGCGCAGGCCGGATGAGAGAATGAAATGCCCGGTCAGTAGCGCCTCGGCGTCACGGAATTCTTTCAGGATTTCGTCGTCTGTCATGGCGACGTTTGTAGCGTGAGATTCAGGGGGTGGAAACCGCTTTTCGGGGGATGATCACGCGAGAGCAGGGCTGAATAGCACATCACTGGCTCAACGCCGCCACGACAGCGGGAAATTCAGC
>CAZMAC010000021.1:0-4493 GCA_964564085.1 uncultured Hyphomicrobiaceae bacterium | reverse complement strand
GGGCTCAGAAATAAACCCGTTCCACGGAATTGACAGCCGATAATCCTTTTAACCCTGCCATGATGTCCCGGAGGTGCTTGAGGTCCCAGACTTCGAGATCGATCAGCATATCCGTGAAGTCTTCGCGGCGGCCGATCATCTGCAGACGATCGATATTGCCGCTGGTGTCGCCGATGATCGCTGCGATTCTAGCAAGCGAGCCCGGTTCGTTGACAGCGGTCACCTTCACCTGAGCGGGGAAGCGTTCGTGAGCGCCTTCGTCAATATCCCAAGTGACGTCGATCCAGCGGTCATTATGATCGAAATGGTCTTTCAGCAGCGGGGAATGAATGGGATAGATCGTAATCCCTTCGCCTGGCTGCAGAATGCCGACGATGCGATCCCCGGGAATGGCTCCGCCGGGCGCAAATCGGATTGGTAACTCGCTTTTCGCGCCGCGAATGGGAACGCCGTTCACGCCATTGACCGAATGCTCTTTCGGCACGGTTCCAGGCCAGCGAAAACGCAAATTCGCAACGCGGCGAAGATTGAACCAGCCTTCGTCCGATCGTTTGATCGACTTGCGTTTGGGCAGGTCCGGCAGCGTTTCATCGGGATAAACAGCCTTGAAGACCTCCATAGCCGTCAGCTCATCGCGTCCAACATGGGCGAGAACATCGTCAAGCGTCTTCTGCGAAAGCCGCCCAAGCGCAAGTTCAACGGCATCGTCCGAATAGGTTTTGTCATTTTTGGCAAAGACTGACTTCAAAATATTGCGGCCCAGATTGCAATATTGCCGGCGTACCGCGTCCCGGCTCGCACGACGGATCGCGGAGCGGGCCTTGCCTGTGACGGCAATACTCTCCCAGGCTGGGGGAGGAGTTTGCGCCTTGGAGGTAATGATCGAGACTTCGTCGCCATTCTTGAGTTCGGTGGTGAGTGGCATATGGCGGCCGTTCACTTTCGCGCCGACGCAGCTATGGCCGATATTGGTGTGTACGGCGTAGGCGAAGTCAATCGGTGTTGAGTCGCGTGGCAAGGCGATCAGCCGCCCTTTCGGCGTAAAGCAGAAGACTTGATCCTGAAACAGCTCAAGCTTGGTGTGTTCAAGAAATTCTTCCGGATTATCGCCTTCCAGAAGATTGTCGACAAGTTTGCGCAGCCATTGATAAGGCGCGAGTTCATTGTCGGTAGGCTCGGCATTGGCAAGATTGATTCCGTCCTTGTACAGGGAATGTGCCGCCACGCCGAATTCAGCGATTTCATTCATCATTTTCGTGCGGATTTGCAGCTCGACACGCTGATGGCCGGGACCGACAAAGGTCGTGTGGATCGACTGATAATTGTTGTATTTTGGCGTGGAAATGTAGTCCTTAAACCGGCCGGGCACGGTACGCCAGGTGGTGTGGACGACGCCAAGCACTCGGTAACATTCCCTCACATCATCGGTGACGATGCGGAAACCAAAAATATCCGAGAGTTGCTCCAGCGAAATCTGTTTATTCTCCATCTTGCGCCAGATGGAATATGGCTTTTTCTCGCGGCTGGAGACTTGCGCGCTGATGCCGTGCTCGCTGAGTTTGGCGTTCAGCTCTTTCTCGATGATTTCAATGATATTTTTGTTGTTCTCGCGGATCACCGCGAGCCGGTTGATGAGCGTTTCATGAGCCTGTGGATGCAGCCAGCGGAAGGCGAGTTCTTCCAGTTCATCCTTCATCTCCTGAATGCCCATGCGGCCCGCAAGCGGCGCATAGATATCAAGCGTTTCCTGAGCGCTGCGCCGCCGGCTTCCCGGCTTCATATGTTCCAGCGTGCGTAAATTATGGAGCCGGTCGGCGAGCTTCACGAGCAGGACGCGAATATCGCTGGAAATCGCAATCAGCAGTTTTCTGAAATTCTCGGCCTGCTCGGCGCGTTTGCTGACAAGGTTGAGCTTGTCGATTTTTGTCAGGCCATCGACAAGTGAACCGATTTCCTCGCCGAATTTCTGGACAATTTCGGCTTTCGTGGCTTCTGTGTCTTCGATGACGTCATGCAGAAGCGCGGTTGCAATTGTTGCGTCATCAAGTTTGTAGTCAGTGAGGATGGCGGCGACTTCTAGGGGATGCGAGAAATAGGGATCGCCCGAGGCGCGTTTTTGATTTCCATGCGCCCGCATAGCGTAGACATAGGCGCGATTAAGCAGCTCCTCGTCTATCGCCGCATTGTAGTTGGCGACCTTTTCAACCAATTCATATTGTCGCATCATGACGGGTAACCTCGCCCGCCTCTCGCTCGTTCAACGCCTTTTGGTCGCTAACGACTGCGGCTGTTCTGATGCTGATCCGACGGGATACTTCTTTCCATGCCGCGCAAGAGCTCTTCCTCTGTCATACGGTCGATCACGAGATCGGACGATTGATCGTCGCGGCCAAAAATCGGGCGATCGGAAGAGCTTGTCAGCATTGGAACGGCGTCTGGCTCTGGCTCATCCACTTCGACATAGCGCTGCATTGAGTGAATGAGGTCTTCCTTGACATCTTCCGATGAAATTGTGCGCTCGGCAATCTCACGAAGGGCGACGACAGGATTTTTGTCGTTCTCACGCTCAACGGTGATCGGAGCGCCCGCTGCCACCGAACGGGCGCGGTGAGCGGCGAGCAAGACAAGCTCGAACCGATTTGGAACTTTATCGACGCAATCTTCGACAGTTACGCGAGCCATAGCGTAGCACCCATGCTTGTTTGGAAAAAAACCTAACCTCTAAGTAGCGATTTTCTTTTCCTCACGCAAGCATTCCGCCTCGGTTTTCCTATTGATAGGATGTTAAGCACGGATTCCGGTTGCATTTCCATACGACAAGAATAAAGATGAATGATAGCTTCTATTATAAGGGTAATGCCTTAATAGGGCTCGTTCGTATTCTGCTTTCATAAAACGTAAAAAAGGCTTACCATAACGCTTTAATCTAAGCGTTTACATTTTTTAACATCTGAGATATTAGGCTTTGTGGGACTTAAATTTTTCAATCATTACAGTGATTTCTCCTGCCAAGACATACCGGTCTAAGACAGAGCTTCAATTATCTCTCCTTTTTGCGCTCGATGCAGACGCTTCAAGAGCTGGCTTGCATTGAGACCATAAACCGGATGATGCCAGAAGGGAGTTAGATCTAGAATTGGCCTTAAGACAAAAGGACGAATTGCAGCGCCTGGATGGGGCAATGTAAGACACAAACGATTACCTTTAAAAAATTGCCCGTCATATTCGGGCCAATTTAAAATTCGGCCATTATAATCGATAATATCAAGGTCAAGGGGTCGGGGACCCCATCGTTTTGAGGATTGCCGCCCTGCTTGAGATTCGATCGTCTTAAGCCGGGACAATAAAGCCAAGGGTGGAAGTGAGGTGCCGATCAGAGCTGCAGCGTTGATGAAGTCGGGTTGATCGATCGGTCCGAAGGGTTTGGTTCTGTATAGTTGTGATTTGCATAAGACCTTGATGCCACAGCTTTCTAGCATATTAAGAGCTGTTACAATTGTCACACTTGCATCTCCCCACCTACTGGTTACATTTGATCCAAAACCTATGATGATCATTGCAGGTTAGATATTTATCGGTGCGTCTTTTGCGTCAAAAGAAGCCTCAGGGGGCTGGGGCAGCTGCTGGAAGATTGAAGCGACTATTGTGAGTTATCCTACAAGTCATCAGTCTTCCTCGGAAGGACAATATGAAAATGAATTTTTATTCATCCGAACGTGTAGCGCTATTCATTGATGGTGCCAATCTTTATGCGACAGCCAAAGCGCTCGGCTTCGACATAGATTACAAGCGTCTTTTGAAACTTTTTCGTTCAAAAGGACAGCTTTTGAGAGCTCTTTATTATACAGCGCTTGCTGAAGATCAGGAATATTCTTCAATAAGGCCGCTTATCGATTGGCTGGATTATAACGGCTATTCGATGGTCACCAAGCCAACCAAGGAATTCACCGATGCTGCGGGCCGCCGTAAGATAAAGGGCAACATGGATATCGAGCTTACCGTCGATGCCATGGAACTCGCCGAGCACCTCGACCATATCATCCTGTTTTCCGGTGATGGGGATTTCAGGACGCTTGTGGAAGCCTTGCAACATAAAGGCAAGCGCGTCAGCGTAATCTCAACGATGAACACGCAGCCGCCGATGGTCTCGGACGAGTTACGCCGGCAGGCTGACCAATTCATCGATCTGGCCGATCTTGAAGAGCAGATCTGCCGTGTCTCCGGTGAATCCTATCCACGCGATCCCATGCGAGGCATACCGGGCTCCAGCTATAGCGACGCCGAGACCGACGATTTCGCCGACGCCTGATTGTGTTTGACAGATGATGAGCCTGCGCTGCTGGCGGTATCTGCTAGTGGTTCGATTCAAACATTTGTATCCCGTTTGCGGCAACCTGATTTACAAATGTTTGAATCTCAAGAACCACTAGAATGCTTGCAGGCGAAGCATGGCCCCGTGAAGCCTGTCCCCGCGCAGGCGGGGAAGGGGGCTG
>CAZMAC010000020.1:0-15049 GCA_964564085.1 uncultured Hyphomicrobiaceae bacterium | reverse complement strand
GCAGAATAAATGTAAGAATATGTATCTAATCTTCTAAACTGCAAACCAAATTGCTTCATCACGTGACTATTGATGCATGGTCAGAATGGTCTGGCTGTAAATCTAGTAATGGAGCAGAAAATGACTATGAAAAAACTTCTTAGAAACTCAGCGCTTGCTATGTCTGGTCTTGCTTTAGTGGGTGCTTCTGTTATTTCAACGTCGGCTTACGCCGGAGACTGCAGAGGCGTAAAATTTCGCATACATAACCACCACAATCAGCAAATTCGTCTCAACAATGTTTGGGTCATTCCACCCAATGGCCAAGATTGGACTGAAAATTTGCCTAATCGCCGTATAGATGGAGGCCGCTCCTGGACAAGCGGCAAGCAGCGCCTCAATCACTTGGACTCGGGTCAGTGGGGACAATTTATTTTGTCCTACGATCGGCTTGTACCGAGTACGAATAGTTGGCGCAATAATCGGATTGCCCCTACAGTGTTTCACGAATGCGATGATAACGACATCATACACATCAATGTTCGTTGAACCGATCGAACCCGACATATAAATTCGCGTATTGTGAAAGGTAGACAATACGAAGCTTGTCAAATGTCGGGGCACTACGTTCAATAAATAAAGACCCGATGGTCCGAATATTACTATTCGGACCATCGGCGATTTTTGAAAATTATGACCGTTCGCAAATGCTCACCCTAACCCTCTTCCGCCATGCGAAATCGAGCTGGGACTTTCCCAGCCTTGACGATTTTAACCGTCCGCTCAACGAACGCGGCGAAAAGGCTGCGCCGCGCATGGCGGCCTTTCTGGCGGAAAAAAATCTCGTGCCGGATCTGGTGCTTTGCTCATCGTCCCAGCGGACGCGCCAGACGCTGGATCTCGCCCTGCCCGCCTGGAAGCCCAAGCCGAAGATCGACTATTCGGAAGCGCTCTATCACGCGACCGCGCCCACTATGCTTGCCATACTCCGGGATGCGCCCGCCAAGGCTAAGCGCGTCATGATCATCGGCCACAATCCGGGTATGGAGTCCTTCGCCACGCAACTCATCGGCAGCGGGGACAAAACAGACCGCCTCGCCATCGCGACCAAATTCCCCACCGCCGGAGCCGCTGTCATCACATTCGACGTCAAAAGCTGGGCCGATATCAAGCCAGCCAGTGGCAAGCTCGAATTCTTCGCGACACCGAAGCAGCTGAGATAAAACCGATTGGCGCCGAAATCATCGCAATCTAGAGCCTTATCCGTCCTGATAGAATCAGGACGTCGGCTCTAAGTGTTTGTATGTATTACCGCGCTTTCCGGGCGGCGAACCGGTATCCACTTCGCCTGAAAGCGCTCTAACGGTCACCGTGATGAAATCAGCTTGCCTACCGGCTCAAACCGCACCCATCCAGGCACGGTCGCTCGCGGATCGACCTCCGACCACTTCTTGTGGAAACGCCCGCCGGCTCCATCTTTCATTTTGTCCAGATTGAACATGAGCTTTCGCGCAAAGCGGCTGGTCAGCTCGAACCGTGGAGTCCCAGGTTTGAAGTTATAAAGCGTCAGGATCGCACCGACCGCGATTGTCGTAACCGGCTGTCCGGGCGGAACGAGACTTGGGTAATCGCCTCCGGAAAAACTGCTTTCCAAATATCCGTAGCTTTGCAAACGCTCGGTAATATTGACCGGGACGAGATGCAGATTATCGTCCTTGGTGAACTTTTTGATATTTGTTGCCGGTTTGCCGACAACGAAAAAGGCCGCTGACACACGTCCGCTGCGAACCGCTTCTACTGCTTCGCTGTTCGGCAGGAAAGTCGGCTTAATCCGAACGTCAAGCGCTTGAAAAACAATGCTTGCGGTCGCATTCGTACCGCTCCCCTTCAGGCCGACACTGACCGGCTTGCCCGCAAGATCATGGATCGATTTGATTTCCGGCCGGGCGACGAGATGGATTTCTTCGTTGTAGAGCTTGAGGATGTAATGGATTTTTTTTCGGATGTCGTCGACACCGCGCAATTCTTCCTGCAGGAATGCTTCGAAAACATCGGATTGAACGATGGCAAAATCGACGCCTTTCATCCAAATCAGGTCTGCCAGATTTTGCACCGAGCCGATGCCCAGCATTGGCACGACGCGAAGGTAGCATTCCTCGTTGAGCGTATCCGCCATATCCTGCGCAAAGCGTGCGTAAGTACCGCCAACGCCGCCGGAAATAATACCGATCCGATCGCGGTTCGCCTGTTGGCGCGGCGAAGAGCCGTCGCCGCAGTCAACAAGCGCATTTGCAGACTGCGCAAAACAAAGCAAAAACATTACCAATAATACGCGCCGCATCCTATGACCTTCCGAGTACCTGTTATTATAGTGTATATCGAATACCCGCTTTGCGGGCATGAATCGCACGCAAAGAAAATGATGATTCGCTTTGCCTCACACGCGAGAAAATAAAGTGTTAAAATAAGACTGCATTAAGGCCTGTTCTCACTACATATTGACACAGCAGGAGTTCACTGTGACTAGACTGTGATTTTATACACTTTGGTTTAGCCGGTTTAAATTTCGGCGTTGCTATCTTCGGACAGGAAAATCTGGGGTGAAATCTTGCCCACCAGAACCCGCTGCCATGATGGCTGCTGTCAGATAAGAAATCCGTCTCGAGGCCGTGCCGCGGCAGCGTAAAATTTCAGCTTTCCACTAGACGCCGCGCCTTAATTTTGCTGATCTTTCCAGCGCGGAGGCGCTTATGATCACGCTTATCGATAATTACGATAGCTTCACCTACAACCTCGTTCACTTCCTTGGCGATCTGGGCGTGACCTGCCGGGTGTACCGGAACGACAAAATCACGGTGAACGAAGTCTTCGCGGAAAAGCCCAAGGCCATTGTTCTCTCGCCCGGCCCATGCACGCCGAACGAGGCGGGGATTTGCCTGGATCTGATCAAGGCGAATGACGGGCGCATTCCGCTGCTCGGCGTCTGTCTCGGCCATCAGGCGATCGGCCAGGCCTATGGCGGCAAAGTGATCCGCGCGCCCAAGCTCAAGCATGGCAAGGTCTCGACCGTTTACAATTCCGGCGAGGGTATTTTTGACGGCCTGCCTTCAGAGTTTCATGCGACGCGCTATCACTCGCTGATCGTCGAGGAAAAGACCATGCCCTCCGATTTGCGCATCACGGCAAGCACCTCCGACGGCCTTATTATGGCCGCAGAACATCAGAGCCAACCCGTATTCGGCGTTCAGTTTCACCCGGAAAGCATCGCCTCAGACTATGGTCACGCGATCCTCGCCAATTTCTTGCGCATCGCGCGGATCAACTGGCAGCCGATCCGGCCGAATTTGGAGCTGACCCGCTCAGGATCGGGCAAGCAGGAGGTGACGCGATGAGCGAACAGACGGATGCCGTATCAAAATTCCGCCCCCATTTCGAGAAGGTCGCGGGCGGCGAATGCTTAAGCGAGGACGAAGCAGCGAGCGCTTTCAATGCCATCATGGAAGGCGGCGTTCCCGAGGCCCAGCTTGCTGGATTTCTCGTGGCGATGCGGGCGCGCGGCGAGACAGTCGATGAGATTGCAGGCGCCGTTCGGGCGATGCGCGACAAGATGCTGAGGATCGAAGCGCCGGCCGGGGCAGTCGATGTCGTCGGTACCGGGGGCGATGCCAAAGGCACTTATAATGTGTCCACCGCCACGGCCTTCGTGGTCGCGGGCGCGGGCGTGCCGGTCGCCAAGCATGGCAATCGCGCGGTGTCCTCGAAATCCGGCGCAGCGGACGTTCTGGAGCAGCTCGGCATCGATCTGAAAATGACGCCGGAAGCGGCGGAGCATGCGCTTGCCGAGGCCGGGATCACCTTTTTATTCGCGCCAACCTATCACGCCGCCATGCGCCATGCCGTCCCCGTCCGTCAGGCGCTCAAATTGCGGACGATTTTCAATCTGCTCGGGCCGCTCTCAAACCCGGCCGGCACCAAACGCCAGTTGATCGGCGTATTCTCCGATCACTGGCTTGAGCCGCTCGCCGAGGTGATGCGCCGTCTTGGTGCGGAACATGTCTGGGTGATGCATGGCGCGGACGGGCTGGACGAGCTTTCGACAACTGGCCCGTCGCAAGTCGTGGAGCTGAAAGACGGCAAGCTCACCCGCTTCGAGGTCAGCCCGGATGAGTTGGGTTTAAAGCGTGTTGGCATTCAGGATTTGATTTGCGGCGCACCGGATGAAAGCGCATCCTCGATCCGTGCCCTGTTAAACGGCGAAGCCGGTCCGTTCCGTGATATCGTGCTGCTCAACGCCGCCGCAGCGCTTGTCGTGGCGGGCAAAGCGTCGACGTTTAAAGACGGCGCGGAGATCGCAGGCCGCTCTATCGACGATGGCAAAGCCGCTGCCGCGCTTGCAAAGCTCATCGCTCACGGGAAGGCTTAGCCCTATGACGACAATACTCGACCGAATTGCCGCCTATAAGCGCGAGGAAATCGCAGCGGCAAAAGCAAAAATGCCCCTCGCCGATGTCGAGGCAGCTGCCCGCAATGCCCCGGCTGTGCGCCCCTTTGGCGCGACGGTCATGGCGTGTGCGGATGAAGGCCGCTACGCGCTCGTTGCAGAGATCAAAAAAGCGAGCCCATCGAAAGGGCTGATCCGCGAGGATTTCGATCCGGCAGCGCTCGCCCTCGGCTATGCAGCGGGCGGCGCGGCCTGTCTTTCCGTCTTGACCGACGGCCCATCCTTTCAAGGCGACCCCGGCCATCTGCTGGCGGCTCGCGAGGTCAGCGCCCTGCCCGTTTTACGCAAGGATTTCATGCTCGATCCCTATCAGATTCCGCAATCGCGCGCGCTTGGAGCTGACTGCGTCCTGATCATTATGGCGGCCGTCGACGATTTTCTGGCCATGGAGCTGGCCGGTGCGGCGAATGGCTGGGGCATGGATGTGCTGGCCGAAGTGCATAATGCGGAGGAGCTGGAACGTGCGCTCAGCCTGCCCACCTCGCTGATCGGCATCAATAATCGTGATCTGAAAACCTTCGAGACGACGCTCGAAGTTACCGAAAGGCTGATGCCGATGGTGCCGCCCGGACGGCTGACCGTCAGCGAAAGCGGTATCTTTACGCATGCCGACATCACCCGTCTGGCGGCGGCCGGCTCCCACGCCTTTCTCGTCGGCGAAAGCCTGATGCGCCAGGCTGACGTTGCCAGCGCCACGCGGAAGCTTCTTTCAGGCGAAAGCGGCACACCGATCCTACCAAACGCCTATCGCGAGGCCTCGAGGTGACACCGCCCCTCTCGCATATCAATGAGCGCGGCGAGGCAAATATGGTGGATGTCTCGGAGAAGTCCGTGACCTCGCGCACCGCCATTGCCGAGGGTTTCGTGCTCATGAAACCGGAGACGCTTGCTTTGATCCGTGACGGGAGCGTCGCCAAAGGGGACGTGCTGGCGACCTCGCGCATTGCCGGGATCATGGCCGCCAAACGCACCCATGAGCTGATCCCGCTCTGCCATCCGCTGGCGATCAGCAAGGTGACAGTCGATTTCGAGGAGCGCGACGACCCTGCAGGTTTGCGTGTCGAGGCGCTGGTTAAAGTCAGCGGCCAGACCGGCGTCGAAATGGAAGCGCTGACGGCGGTGTCTGTCGCATGCCTGACAATCTATGACATGCTGAAGGCGGCGGATAAGGCGATGCGGTTTGAGGGTATCCGGCTGATCGAGAAGACCGGGGGACGGTCGGGTGTCTATCATGCCGCTGACGGTTGAGGGCTGGAGCGTTGCGTTAGTAGATCAAGACTGTTCGAGCCCTTTTGCAAGCTCATCTGCGAACGCCTTGTAGCCTTGAGGCGATAGGTGCCCGCCTTCTCTGGCATATGCGCTCTCGCCCAGAACGCGTAATGCCTTTGTCGCATCTAAAAATTTGAGCCCCTTACGCTTTGCGTAATCCGATAGCAGCTCTGAGTAAAGTAAGGCGTTGCGATCCGGGTTCCATTTATCACTTGGAGGAATGAATGCGATGACAGGCGTACAGCTATGCTGACGGCAAGCATCGACGGTTGTATCGATAGCGAGTTTTGTGCTGAAAGGCATGCTCGAATTGGGAAAGAGTTTTCGATACAGTTCGGTGATTTGCTCGGTCAGAAGCCTGAGTTCAAACCTTTTTCCCGACAAGTAGCGATGGGTCAGAGAAAAGCGTTTCTTTAAATCTTCTCCCTCCAGATCGCGCATAACCTCAGAAATCACGATTTTTTCAGCGTCCTTATAAAAGCTTTTAAGCTCTTCACTTAATTGGAGTTTACCGCCTTTTTCCTTGAAATAATTCGGTGAATTTAAGAAATTTCCTAAGTAATTATACGAGAAAACACTTCCAGAGTTGAAATCGTTTGAATAAAAAACCAATACAACAAATCTCGTTTTGACCTTGGGCAAAAATGTCTTCGCGATAGACGCATAGGTAACTGGATTATTGCCTATTGTTCCTAAGTTTAACACTCTGAATCTGCGTTTCAAATGGCCGGCAATTGTATCAGCATCTTCAACACATGCTCCATGAACGTAAGAGTCACCGATTAAGATTACGTCGGCACTGTCCTGCCATACATCGTCCGGATTCCGAAATCCGAAGCGGTCCGATGTGTAACGGACGAGCCCATATCCTTCGTTGCACAGATTAAGGTTGGAACGGGGCTGTGGTGCGACCGGGGCGACGTTATATCTCAATGCTAAGGATTTGAGCGTGGAACTGGATTCAATATTACCCGGCGTAATGACGGGCTTGAAGCCATCACGTAAGGCCTCTTTACGGAGTTGAATATCCTGTTTTTCAATACGCTCCCTTAGGCTTTCAAGCCGTTCCAGCTCGGCACCAGTGGGGCGCGTGATATAGGCAAGCGCAATTTCTCCACAGAGCAGAGTCAGATAAATCAAAAACGCCGTAAAGAAGACGGCCATAAAAGCAAAGCGGATCCGCGTCCAATCAATCCGGAGCATCTTTCTCAACTTTCTGAACCAATGACAGGATCCAGGTTCTGAAGCATAATAGGGCTAAGCCTATAAACCCTGGAGCAGAAACCTAGCCTCCTGGAGTAACAATAGCGTTCGAATAAGACCAATGACAAAATTCAGACTTTGAAGCACGAAAAATGCCCAACATGACGATATTAAGAGATGAACGTGTCTTGATTGAGTAACATCAGCATCGAATTTATACTCAGTCTTTCGTAACCGGCATTTGAGATAGTTGAGGTCAGCGGCCAGACCGGCGTCGAAATGGAAGCGCTGACGGCGGTGTCTGTCGCATGCCTGACGATCTATGACATGCTGAAGGCGGCGGATAAAGCGATGCGGTTTGAGGGTATCCGGCTGATCGAAAAGACCGGGGGACGGTCGGGAATGTATCGTGCTAACGCTGTTTAACCTATCTTTGAGGGGAAGCGAGCGTCGTTATTTCATCCGGAAAGCGATGCTGTGGTCATAAGTTCAAAGCAAATTGCCGGACCGGCCGTAATATCAACATTGTTCAACACAATTTATATTCGCTGCGATGAGCCGAAAGCTGGTCAATAAAATATGTAAGAGCTTCCCAGGAGCCGAAGTCTCGGACCCATGGGGCGGCGGACACGATGCCTGGAAAGTCGGCGGCAAGATGTTCGCCTGTATCGGGGCCGTGACACCCGGCGTCTCGGTCAAAACCGACAGTATCGAGACGGCGGAAATGCTGATCGATGCCGGGGTCGGTGTGAAAGCGCCTTATTTTCACCGGTCGTGGGTCAACCTGCCCTGGGAGACCCCTGAAGATGAGCTGCGCCACCGTCTTGCGGCATCTTACAAGCTGATCCGTTCCGGCCTAACGAAAAAGCTGCAGGCTCAACTTGATCCATTTGAATAACTCTTCCTTTTCGATACGCGCTAACAACAAGCTCTATTGGCCCCCACCTCATAACTTGCTAAACCTCATCCATGCTGTCCGTCGCTGAAGCCCTGGAGCGTGTCCTTTCCGCCGTCGAGCCTCTTCCCGCCGAAACCGTTTCGCTCGGCGAGGCGCATGAGCGCGTGCTCGCCGAAGACCTTGCCGCCAAACTCACCCAGCCGCCTTTTCCATCCTCGGCCATGGACGGTTATGCGGTGCGCAGGCAAAACCTCGACCGCCTGCCCGCGAAGCTGACGATCATCGGAGAGGCCGCAGCGGGTCATCCGTTCCAGGGAGAGATCGGCGAAGGACAAGCCGTTCGCATCTTCACCGGCGCGCCTGTTTCTCCGGGAGCGGACCATATCGTCATCCAAGAAAATGTGACGGCGTCGAACGGTGTCGCCGAGATCGGCGAGATCAACCACGAAAGCTTCATTCGCCCGCGCGGCTTCGATTTTGCCGAAGGTCAGGTTCTGTTGAAGGCGGGACGGCGTCTCACCGCGCGCGATCTTCTGCTTGCCGCGCAGATGAACCACCCTACCCTGCCCGTGCGCCGGGCGCCAAAGGTTGCCATTCTCGCATCCGGAGACGAACTGGTTCCGCCGGGCGAGACGCCGCAGGCAGGGCAAATCATGTCCTCAATTCCGGCCGGGCTCTCGGCGATGCTGCGCAAAGCCGGCGCAGCACCGCTCCAGCTTGGCATCGCAAAAGATACGCTCGAAAGCCTGAATGCGCGTATCGCCGATGCCAGCGAGGCGGATATTCTGGTCACGATTGGCGGCGCCTCGGTCGGCGATCACGATCTCGTCCGCAAAGCGTTGGAAACCGCCGGTTACGACATCGCTTTCCACAAGATCGCGATGCGCCCCGGCAAACCGCTCATGTCGGGCGCGCGCGGCGCACAGCGTGTCATCGGGCTGCCCGGCAATCCGGTTTCGGCGATGATTTGCGGACTGATCTTTCTTGGTCCTCTCATGGCCGCATTGCTTGGCGAAGATCGGCCCGCGCTCAGCGAGGAGCCTTATCCGCTTGCCGCGCCGCTGGCTAAGAACGGGCCGCGTCAGCATTATATGCGTGCCAGATTTATCCCGCGCTATGGAGGGGTGGAGGTTGAAGCCCTGCCCTTGCAGGACAGCTCGCTCACCTCCGTGCTGGCTGCAGCCGATTGCCTGATCGTCCGGCCGCCCTTCGCGCCCGCCGGAGAAGCGGGTGCCCCCGTCGGCGTTCTGCCTCTCACGATCTGAAAATCAGCTTTTCCCAAAAATTTATGCAATTGCTGCTAAACCGCTTGCAGAACACAACTAGAACAAGTATAGATGTTCCTGCTTTGTACAGAGCCCAATAAAAATGTCCGCATGGCCCTCTCCACGGCCTGTTTTTCCAGGACACAACGAGGACCCATTATGCTCACGCCCAAGCAGAAAGAGCTTCTCCTTTTCATTCACGAACGGCTTAAAGAGACAGGCATCCCGCCTTCTTACGATGAAATGAAGGAAGCTCTGGATCTGCGCTCGAAATCGGGCATTCACCGGCTGATTACAGCGCTGGAAGAGCGTGGTTTTATCAAAAGGCTGCCGCACCGCGCCCGCGCGCTTGAAATCATAAAGCTTCCCGAACCATCGCAGCCCAGTTTTCGCAAATCGCCGATGCCGGGCTTCTCGCCCTCTGTCATTGAAGGCTCCAGGCGGCGCAGCTTTAGCGACAGTGCCGCGGAGAATAGCGGTTATAACCCCGGTGTGCCCGTGATGGGCCGGATTGCGGCAGGCGTTCCGCGCTCCGCGATCGAGACTCATAGCCATAGCATCACCGTCCCGGAAGAGATGCTGTCGTCAGGGGAGCATTTCGCGTTGGAAGTCAAGGGCGACTCGATGATCGATGCCGGAATTCTTGACGGCGATACGGTGATCATCAGGAGGGCTGATTCAGCCAATAATGGCGAAATCGTCGTTGCTTTGCTCGACGAAGAAGAAGCCACGCTCAAGCGGTTCCGCCGTAAGGGGCAATCGGTGGCGCTTGAGGCCGCTAACCCAGCCTATGAAACGCGTATTTTCGGTCCTGACCGCATTCGAATTCAGGGTAAGCTCGTCGGCCTGTTGCGCCGCTATTGAGGTTTTGAAGACCCAGAGCGCCGGACCGGGAGGTGTAATGCGGTTCTCAGGCTTTGCAAATCTCGCTCTGCTATCTCCCAACGAATCAATCGTCCTGTGGCCCGTCTTCGACTTCCGGAATGAGGTCATGGCGGCGATCAGTCAAAACCCATGGCCGGTTCCCTCTGGTGCCTGAAACCGTTCGAACTTTTATACGGCTGGCCGTAATTGTCAGCGTATGTGCGCCGCGTTCTTCTAGATCGGCGTGGTCGATAATGACTTCGGGCTGTTCGCAAGGTTCGGGCAGCGGGAAGACCGCAATCAAAATCGTGGCCCGGCGGCAATCATCGGCGAGAGCAGAGGGATGGTAGACATGGCTGATGAGCTTGCCTTTGACGAGTGCAATACAGCTCGTCTCATCGCATTGAAAGGCTTTTGAACCACGCGCCTCCTTCGCCCGGCGCGTATCGCCATCCGCTTCCATCCAGCGCTCCAGGCTGAATGTCGCTTTGCGCGTCTTGCCCGTCGCGATGAAGCCGTCCTGATCGCGGATCGCCACGAGACCGCCTTTCCGTTCAATCCAGATGTCCGGGCGCTCGCCGAACGGGGCGATCGCAACGCCCGCTCCGATCGCGATGAGCCCCAGGAAGCGCCATCGTCCATGCCAGATGATCAGCCAGAGCCCGCCCGCAATCATCAAGGTGAACGCCCCATCGGCAAAACGCGGTACGGCAAGCGCTGCGCCGGGCAGCGTCGATGTGAACTGCGCGACGGCAAGCATAAGCTCGATGCCCTGGTCCATGATCAGGAGAGGACCGACCTCCAGCCCGAGGGGCATCGCAAGCAGCGAGAGCAGCACCATTGGCATAACGGCGAAGGTCACAATCGGGATCGCAAGAATATTACCAAGCACGGAATAAATGGCGATCCGGTGGAAATGATAGGCCGCAAACGGATCGACTGCGGAACTTGCAAGCAGCGTCGTCGTCGCGACATCGACAAGGAAGAGGAGCGGTGCGGCAAGCAAAACCGGCCAGCCTTCGAAGAGCCGGAATGCGGGCCGCGCTTCGTAAAAGGCGATCAGCGCAGCCGTTGCCGCAAATGACATCTGAAAGCCCGCATCCATCAGGCTTTGCGGCATGACGGTCAAAATTAAAAGCGCGGCGATGGCAAGATTTCGCTGACTTATCGCGGGCCGGTTGAAGATGACCGCCATGAAAACGATGGCCACCATGATGTAAGAGCGGACCGCCGTTACCGCTGCTCCCGAAATTGCAAGATAGGCGCTGGCGACCAGAAGAGCTCCGATGGCAGCCCAGATCTTGATCGGAAAGCGCAGGGCAATTGCAGGAAACAGGGCCAATAACGCACGGATGAGCCAGAACATCGCGCCGGCCGTCACGGCCATGTGAAAGCCGGAAATCGCAATCACATGAGCAAGGCCGGAATCGCGCAGCGCCTGCTTAGTCTTTTCTGAGATCTCTCCCTTCGAACCTGCGATCAGCGCCTTGGCAATCGCGCCATTATCGCCTTTGAGCACGGCACCGACACGCGCCATGATCTCGTGGCGTAAAGTCCCGAACCAGGCGCGCAAACGCAGATCCCACGGCGCTTGTGGCGCCTCTTCCAGCAACGCGATCTTGCCCATGGCGTAACCGCTCGCGCCGATCCCCTTGAACCAGTAATATCGGGCGAAATCGAAACCGCCGGGAAGCGCTGGCTCAGGCGGGGGCATGAGCGTTGCGCGAAGACGGATCGCCTTTCCCGGCAAGGCCGCCTCGGCGTCGCCGCGCACGCTGATGCGGACACGGTAGGGTGCTTCTTCGGGCTGAACTTTTTGCGCGCGAATGAGCCTCAAAGTCAGCCTTGTGCGGCTTTCCCGGCGTTCCAAACCCTCAATCCAACCCTCAACCTCAATGTAGCGGTACTCCTGCTTCAAAACCGGCGCATCGATCGCCATGGCATGAAGCTTTGCGGTTAGAAGGCCGAGCGCTGTTGTCAGAATGGCGCTGCTTATGATCAGCTGGAAAGTCGTAAGGCGGAAAAACAAGCGAAAAACGGTCGCCAGCATCGCGGCCGCAAAGACCGGCGCCAGATGCGGCTCGAAGGGCAAGACCAGATAAAGTGCGATCCCCATGCCGAAAAACACCGGCAGCCACAGAAACCAGCGCCCTCTCTCGGCGTCAAGCACGCGTTCGATCCGAACAACGATGCCCTCCGCCATAGCACTTTGACCGCCAAGAGCAGGTCTGGTGCCATATTCCAACGCCGGAGGCCGATAACGCTCCGCGCCATTCAGCGCCGCTTCATTCAGTGACATTCTGTTCGAGGCCGCCTTACGCGCGCGACCTCCCTGTGCTAAACCCTACGGCAATCAGCGTGGGGCGGGACGCGGCAAAGGTGTTCTGCCATCACAAAGCAGAACACCTTTCGCGCGTTCACTGGAACCGGTTTCACGCTGGTTGATCCAGGCGCATCTGCGCCGTGCCTCATTTGAACTCTATGGACTGCAATTCTATGCCCGATAACGTCGTGACACGCTTCGCACCTTCCCCGACGGGGTTTCTACATATAGGGGGAGCCCGTACAGCGCTCTTTAACTGGCTTTATGCGCAGGCAAATGGCGGGCGTTTTCTGCTGCGCATCGAGGACACCGACCGGGCGCGGTCTACGGAAGAGGCGATTGAGGCCATTCTCGACGGGCTCAAGTGGCTCGGACTTGAGTGGGATGATGACCCGGTTTTTCAGCATAAAAGGGCTGACCGCCACAGCGAAATCGTGCAGACGCTGCTCGCCGAGGGCAAGGCTTACAGGTGCTACGCCACAGCGGACGAGCTGGAGGCGATGCGAGAGCGCGCCCGAGCCGAAGGACGGCCGCCGGGTTATGACGGAACCTGGCGCGACCGTGATCCGAGCGATGCGCCGAAAGATGCGCCTTTTGCCGTGCGCTTCAAAGGACCGAAAGACGGCGAGACAGTCATCGAGGACCAGGTCCAGGGCCGCGTCGTATTTCCGAATAAGGATCTCGACGATCTCATTATTCTGCGCAGCAACGGTTCACCGACCTATAATCTGTCGGTTGTAGTCGACGACCACGATATGGAGATCACCCACATTATTCGCGGTGATGATCATCTGACGAACGCTGCCCGCCAGTCGCAAATTTATGACGCATTAGGATGGGACCGGCCGGTCTTCGCTCATGTCCCGCTCATTCACGGGCCGGACGGGGCGAAGATGTCGAAACGTCACGGCGCGCTCGGCATCGACGCCTATCGCGCGATGGGCTATCTGCCCGCTGCGATGCGCAACTATCTCGTCCGTCTCGGATGGAGCCACGGCGATGACGAGATTATTTCGACCGAGCAAATGATTTTCTGGTTCGGCTTCGAGGCCCTCGGCAAATCGCCCGCGCGGTTTGACCTCGCCAAACTCGAAAATCTCAACGGTCATTATATTCGTCTGGCCAGCGATAACGAACTCGTTGCCGCGCTTCGCGATCTCCTCCCGCATTTGCCACAGGAACACGCGCCTAAGGCCGAATTGAGCGATGAAGACTGGCAAAAGCTCGAATTGGCAATGCCGGGCCTCAAAGAGCGCGCGAAAACCTTGGTCGAATTGCTTAGTAGCGCACAGTTCCTCTTTGCAAAACGCCCGCTTGAAATGGATGGAAAAGCGAAAAAACTGCTGATGCCGGAGGCCAGGAACCGGCTCGCCTCGCTTACCGAAAAACTAGCGAATGTCCAGAATTGGACCGCTGAGGATGTCGAAACCGCAGTTCGTGTGCAGGCTCAGGAGCTGAATGTGAAGCTTGGCGACCTCGCACAGCCCTTACGGGCGGCCCTGACAGGGACGACGGTTTCGCCAGGCATTTTCGATGTCTTATTCGTATTGGGCCGTGAAGAGGCGCTCGCGCGCATCCAGGATCAATCGGTAAGCCAATAAGGTTTTAAATAAAGACTTTAGTAGCAAAATTCTCACGAAAAGTCGCACAAGCTTGACTTGCTGGACGGATTGAAACCAGCGATTTATTATTGCATCGCAAAATCAATCCCATGCGCTGCAGCAAAAGCGCCTCATGCTGTGTCGCTTAACGACTATCCGCAAGCGAGGAGAGCCACCATGACCCTTACGGGTGCGGCCCAAACGCCGACGAACGACAAGCTTGAGAACGATCGCACCGCGACTTTTATAATCGACGGCAAGGAATTCACGCTTCCGGTCTATTCGGGAACCGTCGGACCTGATGTCGTCGATATTTCGAAATTTTATCAGCAGACCGGGATGTTTACCTATGATCCCGGTTTTACGTCGACCGGGAGCTGCCGTTCAAGCATCACCTTTATCGACGGCGATGAAGGGATACTTCTGCATCGCGGCTATCCGATCGATCAGCTTGCCGAGAACGGAAACTTCCTCGAAACAGCGCACCTCCTGCTTTATGGCGAGTTGCCCAATCGAGAGCAGTATGAGGACTTCGTAAACCGCGTCACTTACCACACGATGCTGCACGAACAGATGAACCGCTTCTATACCGGGTTCCGGCGCGATGCACATCCGATGGCGATCATGGTCGGCGTGGTCGGTGCGCTCGCGGCCTTCTATCACGATTCAACCGACATTACGGACCCCGTGCAGCGCGATATTGCCGCAATCCGCATGATTGCGAAAATGCCGACCATTGCGGCGATGGCCTATAAATATTCGATCGGCCAGCCCTTCATCTATCCCCGCAACGACCTCGAATATGCGTCGAACTTCCTCTATATGAGCTTTGCCGTGCCTTGCGACGAATACCGCGTCAATCCGGTCCTGTCGCGCGCCATGGACCGCATCTTCCTGCTTCACGCCGACCATGAGCAGAACGCCTCTACTTCGACAGTCCGGCTGGCTTCCTCGTCCGGCGCAAATCCGTTTGCATGCGTGGCGGCCGGCATTGCCTGCCTCTGGGGTCCGGCGCATGGCGGCGCAAATGAAGCCGCGTTGAAGATGCTTGCCGAAATCGGCACAGTGGATCGCATCCCCGAAAACATAAAAAAAGCGAAAGACAAACACGCCCCATTCCGCCTGATGGGCTAAGGCAACCCGGTC
>CAZMAC010000019.1:0-15343 GCA_964564085.1 uncultured Hyphomicrobiaceae bacterium | reverse complement strand
GACCCGAATAGTGCCATTCGTCAGTTCAAGCGCCGAGCCTGTTTTGCGTATCACCAGCCCGTAACATGGGGGATCGCTGCTCAACACGGCGACGCCTGAGAGTTCGATCTCCTCTCGGCCGCCAAACTCTCCGCGCATCACCGAGGCAAAACGCCTGACAGATCCATGATTCCGAAGGTTGGAGATCAGCACATCGACATCGACTTCGACGCGTCCGAGCCAGCGATTGATATTTTCGCCGCGTGCCTGAGTCTCGGTCACAAGCTGACAAAGATCGAGAAAGGCGGTGTTCGCCATCAGAATTCGCTGCTTTTGATCGATAACGACAAAGCCTTCCGGCAGACTGGAGATGACTTTTTGCAGGGAGGATTTCGTCGCGCCTGTTTCCGAAGGCTCCGCCCCGGCGCTGATCCTCGACATCCGCAAGAGATAGTGAAGGGAGCTTTCATGACGGAAGAGCGATGCTTTCAAAGCAAAGTCTTCGCCTGTCTTGTCTACCCGAACTTCGATTTCCTCCGAACGGGCCGAAGCGCGAAGCTCGGAAAAAAGCGCCAATGCGGCTTTTGCGCTCCCCGCGTTGAGGAGATCGGTAAAGGATTTGCCGGTCAGGCGCGATGAGCCATTTGCAAGGAGCTGGGTTGCGGCCGGGTTGGCCTCGACAATCCGCAAATTGGCAGAGTCCAGAATGATAACAGCCTCTGCGGAAAGCTGGAACAGCGTGTGGTAACGCGTTTCGGCCTGCCGAAGGCGAGTATATTCCTGCTCCATATGAGCCTGGGCCGAGACAAGACGCTGCTGTAATGCCGCCATTGGGCGTAAATCGCGCCCCAAGGCGATAACCCGTCCATCCTTTCCGACCTGCAAAGCCGAATAGCGAACGGGAAGATCGTCGCTCTTTTTCACCTGATGATTGACCTGCCGCCAGCGGGATGAGGATCCCTCGCGCGCCTCATCGAGCATTTGCTCCACCTTCGGACGGCTTTCAACCGTCACGACATCGATCCAGGCCTGACCGATCCAATTGCCCAGGCTTTCACCTTGCAATTCGTCGCCCTCAAGGGCGAAATCGCGGATAATGCCTTTTTTATCCAGCACCAAGGTAAGATCTGAGGAGGCCGAGATGAGCTGGCCAACCGTTCCGGCGTCCAAATCCCCAAAGACTTTTTCAGGTGCTTTGAATTGTCTCACGGCTGTCATTCGGCGCCGGGGTCAACCCGAAACCCGACCTTTCTCATCTCAACATTAACGTATTTTTGCCACGCCGCTTGTCAAAGCGCTTTCCGCGAGTAAGACAGCCTGCTGCGCGTCGGTGACGACCATGTCGGCATCGACTCGTGGTTTGAGTTCGGGTGTTTGCGCGAAAATGCTTCCGCCGACAACAATTTTTATCGATCGGTTCCGGCTACACTGGCGAACCGTCTCAATGGTTGAAGAGAGCGTATCGATCAAACGTTCGCTGCTAAGCGAAAAGCCGATCAACGCAAACCATTGCTCCGAAACCACCTGATCGATTTCGTCCAGTGAAAGAGGCGGCGTGCTGACAACATGCCAGCCATTACGCCGAAAAAAATCCGATACCATCAACAAGCCGAAAGTGTGCTGCTCGCTTGGCGTCGGCAAAAGCAAAACGCGCTTTTCCGGTTCGTCCGTGGTTTTCTCCAGCGCAAAGGTCAGGCGGTGCAGAATCTGCTGCAGACGCGACACTCCGATCGTAACTTCCAAGAAATCGAGCGTATCGTCTTCCCACATTTCTCCAAGCCGGCGTGCCGCTGGCGCCATCAAATGAAGAAGCAGCCCATCGAGTGCTGCGCCTTTCTGCATTAGAACATCGAGATAAGCGACAATCGCTTCGGTGTCTTGGGTCAGAATCAGATTCGTAAATTCGGGAAGATGTTCGGACAGATCGGGCAGCTTGTCCGCAGGCATACTCGTTACAGTCGGGTCTGTCCGATGTAAGAGCATCAACCGGGGTATAATCTCGCCTTCAATCACATGCTCGACCCGTTTTTTGAGCTCTTTTTCTTCCGCTGCCGCGGAATTTCCGCCATTGACGTAATGACGCTCGGAACAAACGTCCTCCAACATATTCACCGCGTCGCAATCGGCGTCACCTTGCTTCGCGGTGCTTTCCGTGGTTTGAGAAAATCTTGGCCCCACCATCGGACTGCTACCTCCCCTTTTTTGACGCATCGGGAGAACGAAGGGGTTCTGGCTCCCCGCCCGAACTCTTTCTAACCCTTCACTTGGATCGTGCGAACGATGCGTTTTTTGTCGCATCTATTATGCACCGAACCAAAGCGGGCGGCAATCGACTTAGGGGTGTCGCGAAGTTGCAACTGTATGATCGTAACACGGTCTTTTTCTGAATTGTACAAAATAATTTACACGTCAACTGTCAACTTGAATTGACATATCCTTCTAAGCAAATTTAAACTTAGTCATCGAAATTGCGGCAGTTTGTCTGCCGCGCGCCAGGTGGGTTCATGGCAGATCGAGGCAGCACGCAGAATCGAACACAGCTTTACACGCCCGAGGAGCGTCTGCGCCGCGACGCCTCCCCTTGGACCATCGTGCAAGGCGTTCTCGCGCCGCTGCAATTCGTCATTTTTCTTGTCAGTGTTGCATTGGTTTTGCGCTACTTGGCAACGGGCGCCGGATATGAAGTCGCAACCTGGTCCATCGTGATCAAGACGCTCGTGCTCTACACCATCATGGTGACGGGCTCGATCTGGGAAAAGGAAGTCTTCGGCCGTTATCTTTTTGCGCGGGCCTTTTTCTGGGAAGACGTCTTTTCGATGCTCGTGCTGGCGCTGCACACGGCCTATCTGGTTGTGGTGTTTGGCGGCTATCTCTCGCCATACGAGCAGATGCTGCTGGCTCTGGCCGCCTATGCGACCTATGTGATCAATGCAGCACAGTTTCTCCTAAAATTGCGCGCAGCCCGCCGCGAACAGCCCGCGCTAGATTCAGGCCGTCTTGCAGAGGTGTCCGGATGAGCGCAGCAAGCGGCAATTTAGCGATTCGCGAAGGTGCCGGTTGCGCCGAGCCACAAGTGCTGCGCCAGCGCGGACAGCGCGAAGTTTTCTGTGGATTAACGAGCATCGTCTGGCTGCACCGCAAAATCCCGGATGCCTTTTTCCTCGGCGTCGGCTCGCGGACCTGCGCGCATCTGATGCAATCGGCGGCGGGCGTCATGATTTTCGCCGAGCCGCGCTTTGCGACCGCGATTATCGAGGAACGCGATCTGGCGGGCCTTGCCGATATGAATGAGGAGCTGGACCGCGTCGTCGCTCAGCTCTTGGAGCGCCGCCCTGATATCCGGATGCTGTTCCTGGTCGGCTCTTGTCCGTCCGAAGTGATCAAGCTGGACCTCTCCCGCGCCGCCTCGCGCCTGTCACAGATCCATATGCCGAATGTGCGCGTCGTGAATTATACCGGCAGCGGCATCGAGACAACCTTTACTCAAGGGGAAGACACTTGTCTTGCCGCGCTTGTCGAGCATCTTGAGGATGCGCCTGCCGAGGAGCGATCGCTCCTGGTGGCGGGGTGCCTTCCAGACATCGTCGAGGATCAGTTCCGCCGCGCCTTCGAAGAACTTGGTATCGGCCCCGTTGCGTTTCTGCCCCCGCGCGGCGCTTTGCAGTTGCCGCGGATCGGGCGCGGCACGCAGGTGCTGTTCGCACAGCCTTTCCTTGGCGAGACCGCGCAAGCCCTTGCCAAACGCGGCGCAAAATTGCTGCCGGCGCCTTTCCCCTTCGGTGCTGAAGGCACCGGCCTGTGGCTCAAGGCCGCGGCGGAGGCCTGGGGCATCGACGAGATGCATTTCCGCAAAGTGACAGCGCCACGCCGGGAGCGCGCCCAACGCGCGCTTCAGCACTACCGCGAAACGCTCCACGGCAAGCGCATTTTCTTCTTCCCGGATTCGCAGATGGAGCCGCCCCTTGCGCGCTTCCTGGGCCGCGAACTCGGCATGGAGCTGATCGAGGTCGGCTCGCCCTATTTGAACCGCCAGCTCGTCGGGGAGGATCTCGCCTTGCTGCCGGACGGCGTCACGCTCAGTGAAGGCCAGGATGTCGATCTGCAGCTTGACCGCTGCCGGGCAGCGAAGCCAGATCTCGCCGTCTGCGGGCTCGGCCTCGCCAATCCGCTTGAGGCTGAAGGCATCACGACAAAATGGGCGATCGAGCTGGTGTTCTCGCCTGTCCACGGTTTCGAACAGGCGGGCGACCTCGCCGAGCTTTTCGCGCGTCCCTTAATGCGGCGGGAAAGGTTGCGGGTGTAGCGATGCAGCTCACAGTTGGGACCTATGAAGGCCCGCCTCATGTGTGCGCGATGCGCGTCGCCACCGCGATGTAGGGGCTGCACTTCGTGCTGCACGCGCCGCAGGGCGACACTTACGCCGATCTGCTTTTCACCATGATCGAGCGCCGCGATCATCGCCCGCCCGTCACTTACACGACCTTCCAGGCGCGCGATCTCGGCGGCGATACGGCGGAGCTTTTCAAACGCGCCGCGAAGGACGCCTATGAGCGCTTCAAGCCGGAGCTGATGATTGTCGGGTCCTCCTGCACGGCGGAGCTGATCCAGGACGATCCGGCCGGTCTTGCGGCTGCGCTGAACCTGCCAATCCCGGTCGTGCCGCTGGAGCTGCCCTCCTATCAGAAGAAAGAGAATTGGGGTGCGGCGGAGACCTTCTATCAGATCGTCCGCAAGGTTTGCGCACCGCTCGCGCCCGCTCCGGGGACGGAGCGTCCGGCTCGTGCCGATGGGGTCCGGCCATCCTGCAATCTGCTCGGGCCCACAGCGCTCGGCTTCCGGCATCGCGACGATGTCGCCGAGATCCGTAAACTGCTCGGCGAGCTTGGCGTCGACGTGAATGTCGTCGCGCCCTTCGATGCGGGCGCCGCTGATATTGCGCGGCTTGGCCAGGCCGATTTCAATATCGTACTTTACCCTGAGATCGCGCATACAGCGGCCGGCTGGCTGAAACGGACCTTCCGCCAGCCATTCGTTTCGACCGTTCCGATTGGCGTCAACGCCACGCGTGATTTCATTGACGAAGTTTGCAAGCTCGCCGGGATCGAAAAGCCCGCCACGCTCGAAGACAAATCGCGCCTGCCTTGGTATTCGCGCTCGGTCGATTCGACCTATCTCACCGGAAAGCGCGTCTTCATCTTTGGCGATGCCACCCATGTCCTCGCCGCTGCGCGCATTTCAAAAGAAGAACTCGGCTTCGAAATCGCCGGTCTCGGCACCTATACGCGCGAATTCGCCCGCGAGCTGCGCGCCGCCGCGCAAAATTACGGCGTCGAAGCGCTGATTACGGATGATTATCTCGATGTCGAGCGCCGCATCATCGACTTGCAGCCTGAACTCGTGCTCGGTACGCAGATGGAGCGGCACATCGCCAAGCGGCTCGGCATCGGTTGCGCCGTGATTTCCGCGCCCGTCCATGTGCAGGATTATCCGGCGCGCTACTCCCCGCAAATGGGTTTTGAAGGCGCGAATGTGATTTTCGACAGCTGGGTGCATCCGCTCGTTATGGGGCTGGAAGAGCACTTGCTGACGCTGTTCCGCGACGATCCCGAATTTCACGATGACGCCGTGCCGTCGCATCTGGCCGCCGAAGAGAGCCGGGCCGCTCCGGCGCGTGAAGAGACGAACGGGATCGCGCCTGCCGTACAGGCCGACGCCATCATCTGGTCGCCCGATGCCGAAACCGAACTGAAAAAGGTTCCGTTTTTCGTGCGCGGAAAGGCGCGCCGCAACACCGAGAGCTATGCGCGCGAGCATGGTCTTGCGCAGATCAACCTGGAGACGCTTTACGATGCCAAAGCCCATTTTGGTCGCTGAAACAGCGCCTGTGCGCGTCGTTATCGTCACGCTGGATAATCATCTGGCGAGTGCAGTCGAGCGTGCCGAGGCCAGCCTGTCCGCTGACCTGCCCGGCATAAAAATCGATCTGCACGCAACGGCGGCCTGGAGCGAAGACCCGGCCGCGCGCAAACGCGGCCTCGCCGATATTGCCAGAGCCGACATCATCATCGCGTCCATGCTGTTCATGGAGGATCACATCCAGGCCGTGCAAAAGGCGCTGGAAGCGCGTCGCGATGATTGCGATGCCATGATCACCTTCATGTCCGCCGGTGAGGTCATTCGCCTCACGAGAATCGGCCAGCTCGATATGAGCAAGCCCGAAAAAGGTTTGCTTGCGCTGTTGAAACGTCTCAAGGGCACCAAGAAAAAGCAGGTCAGCAACTCAAGCTCCGGTGCGCGGCAAATGGCGATGCTGCGCCGGCTTCCGCGCCTGCTGCGCTTCATTCCCGGCACGGCTCAGGATCTGCGCGCTTATTTCCTGACCATGCAATATTGGCTGGCGGGCTCCGACGACAATATCGCCAATATGGTCCGACTGCTGGTCGACCGTTATGCAAGCGGCGAGCGCAAGGCGCTGCGCGGGCAGCTTGCCGTCGAGCCCCCTGCGGATTATCCGGAAACCGGCGTGTATCATCCGCACCTTGAGACCCGTATCGCGGAAACTCGCGATGCCCTGCCGCAAGCCAATCCGGGCGGGCCGACCGTTGGCCTGCTGATCATGCGCTCCTATGTGCTGGCCAAAAATTCATCGCATTATGACGCCGTGATCGCAGCGCTCGAAGCGCGCGGACTGAACGTCGTACCGGCCTTTGCCGCCGGACTCGATGCGCGCCCGGCCATTGAAAAATTCTTCCTGTCCGGCGGTAAGCCGGTGATTGACGCACTCGTTTCCCTCACCGGCTTCTCGCTCGTCGGCGGTCCGGCCTATAATGACTCAAGCGCGGCTGAGAGTATCCTGAAAAAGCTCGATGTGCCTTATCTGGCCGCCCATGCGGTTGAATTCCAGACGCTGGAACAATGGGAGGAGTCCGAACGGGGCCTGATGCCCGTCGAAGCCACCATGATGGTCGCGATCCCGGAGCTGGACGGCGCAACCGGGCCGATGCTGTTCGGCGGACGCGCTGAGGGCGGGGCGGAAGCCACACGCGATATGGCGGCGCATCCCGAGCGCGCGCAAATGCTGGCCGCCCGCGCCGAGAAATTGATCCGCTTGCGGAAGGCAAAGCGCGCCGAACGTAAACTTGCCATTACTCTGTTCAGCTTCCCGCCAAATGCTGGCGCGACCGGAACGGCCGCTTATCTGGCGGTTTATGAGTCGCTGCTGAACACGCTGAAGAGCTTAAAGGCGGCCGGCTATTCCGTCGGCGATCTGCCAGCCGATGTCGATGCTCTGCGCGAGCGCATTCTGGGCGGTAATTCCAAACGCTACGGCACGCATGCCAATGTCTATGCGCGCATCAAAGCCGATGATCATGTGCGCCGCGAACGCTGGCTGCGCGATATCGAGAAGCAGTGGGGACCAGCGCCGGGCCGTCATCAAAGCGATGGTAGCGGGATTTTTGTCCTCGGAGAATGCTTCGGCAATGTGTTCGTCGGCGTGCAGCCTTCTTTCGGCTATGAGGGCGACCCCATGCGTCTTCTGTTCGAAAAAGGATTCGCGCCGACGCACGCTTTCTCCGCGTTCTACCGTTATATCCGGGAGGATTTCGGAGCGGATGCGGTTCTGCATTACGGCACGCATGGCGCGCTCGAATTCATGCCCGGCAAGCAGACGGCTCTTTCCGCTGAGTGCTGGCCAGACCGTTTGATCGGCAATCTGCCGAATATTTATCTCTATGCAGCGAACAACCCGTCCGAGGGCATGATTGCCAAACGGCGCTCCGCCGCAACGCTTGTCAGCTATCTGACGCCGGCGATTGCGCAAGCCGGGCTTTACCGCGGCCTGCTTGACCTCAAAGGCTCCATCGAGCGCTGGCGCGGCCTGCCGCCGGAAGCCGCCGATGAGCGTGCTAAACTCGCCGAGCTGATCCAAGCGCAAGCCGCCGAGGTCGAACTGGTGGACGCCGAGGCGGCATGGTCGGAAGGGGGCGAAGAGGAAATCCGGGATCTTGCCGCCGCCGTTTTGGAATTGGAGCAGACGCTCATTCCAAGCGGTCTGCATGTCGCAGGCGAGGCGGTTTCGGCCGAAGAGCGCGTCGATCTGCTGATGACGATGGCCGAGACGGCCCATGGCGCAGAATTCGACCGCGCCCTGATCGAAACGCTCATTCGCGATGGACTTGCTGCCGCGACGGTTCACATTGAAGACGCAGGCCGGCGCGAACAGCTTGCCGCGCTTTCCCGCGCCAATGACCTTCTGAGCCGAGATTACGAAATGCCCGCGCTGATCCATGCGCTCGATGGCCGCTTCGTTCCGCCCGCACCAAGCGGCGATCTTATCCGTACACCTGACCTTCTCCCGACGGGACGCAATCTGCACGGCTTCGATCCGTTCCGCATGCCAAGCGCATTTGCCTGTAGGGATGGCGCCGAGCAGGCGGCTCGTCTCTTGGAGAGGCACACCGCGGACGGCAATGCGCTGCCGGAAACCGTTGCCATCGTTCTGTGGGGGACGGACAATATCAAATCCGAGGGCGGACCGATCGGACAGGCCATGGCGCTTCTTGGCGCCTCGCCGCGCTTTGACAGTTATGGACGTCTCAGCGGTGCGGACCTTATTCCGCTCGAAGAGCTCGGCCGTCCGCGGATCGACGCCGTGATGACACTTTCCGGTATTTTCCGCGATCTTCTGCCGCTACAGACGAAAATGCTGGCCGAAGCCGCCTATCTCGCCGCCAGCGCTGCCGATGAGCCTCTGGAGCAGAATTTTGTCCGCAAACATGCGCTTAGCTATATGGCCGAGCATGGCTGCGATCTTGAAACGGCAGCTTTGCGTGTCTTCTCCAATGCTGACGGCGCTTACGGCTCGAACGTCAATCAGCTGATCGAAAGCGCGTCCTGGCAGGACGAGGAAGAGTTGGCCGAGACTTACACGCGGCGTAAGAGCTTTGCTTATGGCCGCAATGGCAAGCCTGCGCAGCAGACGGCGCTCCTGCAAAGCATTCTGTCCGGCGTCGAAGTCGCCTATCAGAACCTGGAGTCAGTGGAGCTGGGTGTGACGACCGTCGATCATTATTTTGACACGCTTGGCGGCATTTCGCGCGCCGCTCAGCGCCGCCGCGGATCTCGGGTTTCGGTCTATATCGGCGATCAGACGCGTGGCAGCGGAAAGGTCCGCACACTGTCCGAACAGGTTGCCCTGGAAACGCGCACGCGCGCGCTTAACCCGAAATGGTATGAGGGCATGCTCCGCCATGGACATGAAGGCGTCCGTCATATCGAAGCCTCGATCACCAACACCATGGGCTGGTCGGCAACAACCGGACAGGTCGCGCCCTGGGTCTATCAGCAGCTCACGCAGACTTACGTGCTCGATGATGAGATGCGCGCGCGTCTTGCCGAACTCAACCCGACCGCCTCGGCGAAAGTCGCCAGCCGGCTTTTAGAGGCGCATGCAAGAAATTACTGGTCACCCGATCCCGATACGCTTGAGGCGCTCCGTGCGGCGGGCGATGAGCTGGAGGATCGTCTTGAAGGCATTCACGCGGAGGCAGCGGCATGACGCTTGATACGTTCGAATTCAAAACGGGCTGCGACAGCTGCGCAACCCTGACCCCGCCAGACGGCGAGGGAAGCGTCCAGGTCCATCTGGACGAGACAGACAAAATCGATACGGCGAAGGTTTTCGCGGTTTACGGTAAGGGCGGCATCGGCAAAAGTACGACGTCGTCCAATCTGTCCGTCGCGTTCTCCAAACTTGGCAAGCGCGTGTTACAGATCGGCTGCGACCCGAAACATGACTCTACCTTCACACTCACGAAACAACTGTGCCCCACCGTCATCGATGTTCTGGAGTCGGTCGAGTTTCACACCGAGGAACTGCGCGTCGAAGACTTTGTCTTTGAGGGCTATAATGGCGTGATGTGCGTCGAAGCGGGCGGGCCTCCAGCGGGCACGGGCTGCGGCGGCTATGTGGTCGGCCAGACGGTGAAGCTGCTCAAAGAGCATCACCTTCTCGAAGATACGGACGTCGTCATCTTCGACGTGCTCGGCGACGTCGTTTGCGGCGGATTTGCCGCGCCTCTCCAGCACGCCGACCGTGCACTGATCATTACCGCCAATGATTTCGACTCGATCTTTGCCATGAACCGGATCGTTTCCGCAATTTCGGCCAAGGCCAAAAATTATAATGTCCGGCTCGGCGGTATCATCGCCAACCGCAGCAAGGCCACGGACGAAGTGGACCGCTTCTGCGAGGCGACGCAGCTCAAGCGCATCGCGCATTTCCCCGATCTCGACATCATCCGCAAAAGCCGCCTGAAAAAATCGACGCTCTTCGAAATGGACTCATCGCCTGAGTTGGAAGCGGTGCAGAACGAATATCTGCGCCTCGCCGCAGCCCTATGGGCGGGCGTCGAACCGCTGACGGGCACGGCTATGAAAGACCGTGAAATCTTTGACTTTTTGGGATTTGATTGATGCCGCAAGCAAATTACCAAACAAGGCGCGATCAGCTTGAGACTTATTTCGACCACACGGCAGTCGAGGCCTGGAAACGTCTGACATCGGAAGCGCCGGTGAGCGGCGTCCGGGCGACTGTTCGAGCCGGGCGGGATCGGATGCGCAATATGCTCTTGTCCTGGCTGCCGGCGGATCTGCACTGCGCCCGCATTCTCGATGCAGGCTGCGGAACCGGGGCCTTTGCCAAGGAAGCGGCCATGCGCGGCGCGGATGTTGTCGCGATCGACCTGTCGCCAAAACTGGTCAAGGTGGCAATGCAGGCATCCCAAGGCTATCTAGGCGATGGGCGGATTGACTTCCGCGTCGGTGACATGCGCGACCCGGCACTTGGAAATTTCGATTATGTCATCTGCATGGACTCGCTGATCCATTACCGTGCACACGACATTGCAGATGTCCTCGCCGATTTGGCGGATCGCGTCTCCCAGTCGATCCTGTTCACCTTTGCGCCGCGCACGGTCCTTTTGACGGCGATGCATACGGTCGGCCGCTGTTTTCCGCGCTCCGATCGCGCGCCGGCAATCGAGCCGGTCAGCGAAGGGGCGATGCGCAGGGAGATTGCGAAAAACGATGCGCTTGGCCATTGGAGGCCGGCGCGGACCGAACGGGTCGTCAACGGCTTTTATACGTCGCAAGCGATGGAGCTGAGAAGACAGTGACCGAGAAGCGCGCACCAATCTGGCAGAATTGGCGGAGCCTTGCCCCGCAATTTTTGCCGTTTGCGGATGCCGCCTCCGAAGAGCTGCCCCTGTCCCGTCTCCTGCGCCTGTCGCTGTTCCAATTTTCGGTCGGCATGACGATGGTTCTGCTGACCGGCACGCTGAACCGCGTGATGATCCTGGAAGTCGGCATGTCGGCCGGGCTCGTTGCGATTATGGTTTCGCTGCCGCTGATCTTCGCCCCGTTCCGCGCGCTGATCGGTTTCAAATCCGATCACCACCGCTCTTATCTTGGCTGGCGGCGCGTGCCCTATATCTGGTTTGGCACGATGCTGCAGTTCGGCGGATTGGCGATCATGCCATTTGCGCTGCTGGCGATGTCGCCCGGCGCTGCGGGCCCTGCCTGGATTGGCGTCATCGGCGCAGCGCTTGCCTTTTTCCTGGCCGGAGCCGGGCTCCATACGACGCAGACCGCGGGACTGGCGCTCGCAACTGACATTGCACCGGAAGGTGTTCGCCCGCGCGTCGTTGCGCTGCTTTATATGATGCTGCTGGTCGGCATGGTCATCAGCGCGCTTGTGATTGGCGTGTTGCTGGATAATTTCACCCCCTCGCGCTTGATCCAGGTCATCCAGGGCGTCGCGGTGCTCACTTTCGTCATCAATCTGATCGCGCTGTGGAAACAGGAAGCGCGTGATCCCGCCCAAACCGCGCATGATCGCGAGCGGCCGAAATTTACCGAAGCCTGGCAAACCTTCATTCAGGGCGGACGAGCAAGCCGTTTACTCGTTGCGGTCGGTCTCGGCAGCGCTGCGTTTTCCATGCAGGATATTCTTTTGGAGCCCTATGGCGGTGAAATCCTGCATCTGACCGTCGGCGCGACAACGGCGCTCACAGCACTCCTCGCCGGTGGCAGTCTTATCGGCTTTGCCGTGGCCGCACGGAAATTAACGAAAGGCTTCGATCCTTACCGGCTGACCGCATATGGCGCACTATTTGGCATTGTTGGTTTTGCTGCCATCACACTTGCCGGCCCAATGGAAACGGCGCTGCTCTTCCGCACGGGCACGGCCCTGATCGGCTTTGGCGGCGGCTTATTCGCGGTCTGCTCATTGACGGCAGCGATGAGCCTTTCGCAAGGCGGGCAAAGCGGTATCGCTCTTGGAGCCTGGGGCGCCGTTCAAGCCTCCTGCGCGGGCGCTGCAATCGCGCTTGGCGGGGTGATCCGCGATGCGGTCGGATCGCTTGCGGTGTCAGGGTCCTTGGGTGAGGCTCTGAATACGCCGGCCACCGGCTATGGCGTTGTCTACAACATCGAAATTCTCCTGCTTTTCGCGACGTTGATTGCGATCGGGCCGCTTGTCGGCGCGCGCTCCGAAAGGCTGGGAATACAGTCACGGAAATTTGGCCTGGCGGATATGCCCAGCTAGGCGAAGGCGGAGGAAAGATTATGGAAACGGGCGCGATCACAGGATATATCGACGTTGCACAATTGGTGCTTTACGCATTCTGGATTTTCTTTGCGGGTCTGCTGATCTATCTCCAGCGTGAAACCCGGCGCGAGGGATATCCGCTGATCAATCAGGAAACGGGAGAGGAGATCAATCACGGCATCTGGATGCCGGAGCCGAAGACATTCTTGCTCGCGGACGGTTCGACAGTGACAATGCCCGATCCTGAAAAAGATCGCCGCGACCTGCCTCTGGAAGCTGCATCTCCGGGAACCGGAATGCCTTTCGTGCCGACCGAGGACCCAATGACAGCCGGTGTTGGTGCAGGCGCTTATACGCCGCGTGCCAACAGGCCAGACGTCACCTTCGAAGGTCATGCGCGGATTGTACCGACCCGCGTTGCCCATGATTACTATGTCGCGGAAGGCGATCCCGATCCTCGCGGTATGACGGTCTATGGCGCGGATGGCGAAGCAGCCGGGACCGTGACCGATATTTGGGTCGACAGATCGGAATATATTGGGCGTTATTTCGAAGTGGATATTCCTGGACTGGGCCGTCCCGCCGATGAAGAAAGTCCTGCCGTGCCAGGCACGGTGCTGGTTCCGGTCAATTTTACGCAGATGCCGGTCAATTTTACGCAGATCGACAGTGCCGGCATTCACGTCGTTGCTATATTGGCTTCGCAATTTAGCGATGTTCCGCGTCTTTCCAACCCGGACATCATTACGCTCGATGAAGAAGAGCGTATTGTTGCCTATTATGGCGGCGGCTATCTATACGCAACACCGGACAGACAGGAGCCATTGGTGTGAGCGACGATTTCGATTTCGAACCCGTCCGCGGACTCCCGGCGAAGCTTCCGCCGGGAGAAACGCTGCTCTGGCAGGGCGCGCCTGATTGGAAGGTGCTTGCCCGCCGCGTTTTTAAAGTGCAGCTGCTCTCCATCTATTTTGGCGTGCTGATTGCCTGGTTGATTGTCACGGCCATTTATGACGGGCAGCCGGTTGCCGACACAGTGAACAGCCTGATTTGGGTTTCTGGCCTGGTTGCGGCCTGTATCGGTATTTTGTGCCTGCTGGCATGGGGGACCGCGCGCACGACCGTTTATACGATCACGAATAAGCGTGTCGTTATGCGCTACGGGATCGCGCTGAGCATGGCGCTGAATCTTCCGTTCAAGCTGATTGACTCCGCCGGTCTGCGCAGCTATCCGAGCGGACATGGCGACATTCCGCTTTCCTTGCAGAAAGGCGAGAAGATCTCCTATTTGATCCTTTGGCCTCATGCACGGCCCTGGCATATGAAGAAACCGGAACCGATGCTGCGCGGAATTCCCGATGCCGCGGAAGTGGCGCAAATTCTTGCCCGCGCATTGGCTATGTGGGCCTCGGATCCGAGCAGCAGGGAAAGCGCAACACAGGATGCTCCGGCTGAGACTATCCAGTCTCGCCGTCAACCTGAAGACGCACCGGATGTCCGTAACGCGCCGCCCCATGCTGACGCAAAAGTTGCGTAAGGCCTATAGGATTGCGATGAGCGCACACCGTCACAATCACCACCGGGAAAAAGTCCCCCTGCCGTTCCTGATCGCGGCCGGGTTGCTGGTCGGTGCGACAATGTTGCTCGTTGGGATAAATCAACTGACGAAGGGCGATGGCGCCGGTCAGAACGCAGAAGCCGTCGTCACGCAGGAGCTGCGTTTCGTGGATCAGGCCAATGGCAGCATCGCCATCTACGCAGAGCCGGAAGACAAAGCTTTGAAAATCGTTGAGCCCGGGACGAACGGGTTCCTGCGCGGCACCCTACGCGCGCTTGCCCGGGAAAGGCGGCTGAACGGTATTGGCGATGAAATGCCGTTTCGGCTGGTGCGCCGCGCCGATGGCAGTTTGACCCTTGACGATCCTGCGACAGGGCGTAGCATCAATCTTAACGCCTTCGGCCCCTCCAATTACGGTGTTTTCGCCAGTCTTCTGACGTCAGGGAGCAAACAACAATGATCGGCCGTCTGTTCACGCGCGACAAGTTCGACGTGTCCTGTACGATCGAGGTTGAACATACATTCGACAGTTTGCATGCTCATGTTGACCTGGACGGGGGAATCAAAATCCAGCCGGGCGACGAAGTGCTCGTTCATGGAGAGCCGATCGTCGTTCCCTATGGCGAGAAACAAACCATCCGCCGCAATGCGACTGTCACGCGCGCAGGCGCAGTAGAGCGCATGTGGACACGGGCAACCGGCGATCTGGAATTTATGGAGCTGTGCGAATTCAGCTTCTCCTCGGGGAGAAAATTATGACCATCGACAGTATGTCGCTCTCGAAAGATACAACTGAGATTGCGAAACAGGATACGCTGCTCACACCGCGTTTTTATACGACGGATTTCGACGAGCTCGACGCCATGGATGTCAGCGGCGTGCGCGACGAATGGGACGGGCTGATTGCCGAAATGCGCGCTGATCCGAACAAGACGCATTTCAAACGGACCAAGGATTGGGACCCGGTCGACCTGAAAGATCTGCCCGAAGGTCTGCGCCAGGAATTTATCGACTTCCTGGTTTCATCGCTGCCGGCGGAGTTTTCCGGCTGCGTTCTGTATTCCGAAATGAGAAAACGCGGCGCCAATCCCGACATTGTCGAGCTGTTCAAATATATGAGCCGCGACGAGGCCCGCCATGCGGGCTTTATTAATGACACGCTGAAGGAATTCAAGATCGGGGTCGATCTCAGCTAT
>CAZMAC010000018.1:7380-15450 GCA_964564085.1 uncultured Hyphomicrobiaceae bacterium | reverse complement strand
AAGCAGGCGCGTCGTCATCGCTTCGGTTACCGAGGGCGAGGACAAGCCGCTGAAGTATCCGGGTATGTTTGCTTCTTGCGATCTCATGCTAATCAGCAAATGCGATCTGCTGCCTGCGCTGGAGTTTGACATCGAACTCTTGGAGACGAATGCCCGGCGAATTAATCCCGGGATCGAGATTTTGCGCGTCAGTTCATGCTTAGCAGACGGACTCGCTCCATGGCTGCGCTGGCTAAAGGCCGCCCGCGGTCAACGACAGCCCGCCGCCTAGGAGACGCATGATGTCCCAGCTGTCGTCTGTAACCCAGCAAAGGCGCTCCGTGGAACGACTTCGCGTGACGGTGCGCGGACGCGTCCAGGGCGTCGGCTTTCGCCCCTTCTTTCATGGCCTGGCAGCGGGATACGGGCTGAACGGCTGGGTGCGCAATAATTGCGAAGGTGTCGTGCTGGAGGTCGAGGGTACCGCGTGTCAGGCCTTTCTGCACGATCTCAAAGCTCGCTCGCCTGAGCTTGCGCGTATAGAGGACATCGAGATCGATCGTCTTCGTCCGACCGGATTCACGTCGTTCGAGATATTGAGAAGCCAGTCGGACAATGCAAACACCACCATGATTGGTCCCGATGCGGCAACATGCGATGCCTGCCTTGAGGAGCTATTCGATACCGCGGACCGCCGCTCCCGTTATCCATTCATTAATTGCACCCATTGCGGCCCGCGTTATACGATCACTGAAGCCTTGCCCTACGATCGGCCGAACACATCGATGGCGGGCTTTGATATGTGTGCCGCCTGCGCCCGTGAGTATAGTGACCCGGCCGATCGTCGATTCCATGCGCAGCCCGTTGCCTGTCCCAAATGCGGACCGCGACTGAGCGAATCTGTCGAACATATTGTCGAGCGGCTGCGAGGTGGCGAGATCGTCGCGATCAAAGGTCTTGGCGGCTATCATCTGGCCTGCGATGCGACGAATCCATCGGTTGTTGAACGCCTGCGCGCGCGCAAGGACCGTGAGGCAAAGCCGTTTGCAGTGATGGTGGCCGGCGTATCATCCGCGCGCCGCTTCGCCGACATCGATGATGCGGACGAGCGCAGGCTGCACGATCGCGACCGCCCGATCGTCGTGCTAAAGCGCCGGGCGCATACGCCGTTGGCGAAAGCCGTTGCACCGGACCTATCCACCATTGGGATCATGCTACCCTACACGCCGCTGCACTTCCTAATATTCCATGAGGCCGTGGGCCGGCCCGCTGGTATCGAGTGGCTGGAGAACAATCCGCCCGATCTTACACTGGTGATGACCAGCGCCAATCCGTGTGGCGAGCCGTTGATCATCCGTGATGACGAAGCGCGGGACCGCTTGACCGGCATCGCCGATGCGTTTGTGAGCCATGACCGGGGAATCGTGGTGCGGACGGACGATAGTGTCGTGCAAGGCGGCACGTCCACCCCTGTTGTCATCCGTCGCAGCCGCGGCATGGCGCCCGATCCGATCACGCTCAGAAGACCTGTCCCAACCGTGTTAGCAGTTGGCGGGCACCTCAAAGCCACGGTGTGCGTTACCCGTGCTGATCAAGCATTCCTGTCGCAGCATATCGGTGATCTGGACAGCTCTGCGGCGCGCCGGTTCTTCTTCGAAACGGTGGATCACATGTTGTCGATCTTGGACGTGCGCCCGCAGGCGGTCGTCCATGACATGCACCCCGATTTCTACACGACGCACTATGCAGAAGGGTACGGTGTGCCCTCCATCGCCGTTCAACATCATCACGCGCATATTGCCGCGGTGGCTGCCGAGCATAGTCGAACCGACAGGAAGCTTGGCCTTGCTTTGGACGGTATGGGCTACGGACCGGACGGGTCGATCTGGGGCGGCGAGCTGCTCCTGATGGAGGGCGCTGGTTTTCAAAGAGTGGGGCATCTGCGCCAACTTCCCCAACCAGGCAACGATATTGCTGCGCGCGAGCCCTGGCGCATGGCCGCGGCGGCTCTGAATGCGCTTAACCGCGACCAGGAGATCAAGTTGCGGTTCGGCAGGTTTGCCGCCGCGCAGGGGGTGTATGAAGTACTGAATTCGCAAGTCCCGATGGTCAGGACTTCGAGCCTTGGCCGTTGGTTCGATGCCGCCGCCGCGCTGTTGGACGTGGTGCCGGTTGCGGCCTATGAAGGCCATAGCGCCATGGCGCTTGAGTCACTTGTCCGCACGCCGCGTTCGATTGCCGACAGCTGGATCTGTTTGCCGGACGGCACGCTTGATCTGCTGCCGCTGCTCGAGCGCATCTCGCATCTTGCGCCACAAGCCGGCGCGGAGGCTTGGCACGGCACCGTCGCCGCGGCTCTGGCCGAATGGGCGGAACAGGCATCCAGAGATATGGATATAGGGACAATCGCGCTTGCTGGCGGTTGTCTCCTCAACGGGATTCTGCGTGACCTGCTTGTTGCAGATCTGACCCAGCGTGGATTTGAGGTCTTGCTGCCAATCTCCGCATCACCCGGTGACGGCGGCATTAGCTTAGGGCAGGCATGGGTTGCCACCCAAATAATGGGAGACGAATGAGCCATGTGTCTGGCAGTACCGGCCGAGGTTATAGAGGTCATCGATGAGAGTCGTTGCCGGGTTTCCCTGGGCGGCGTACGGCAGGAGATTTCGACCGACCTGCTCGACGACGTGCGGGTCGGCGAATACGTCATCGTGCATGTTGGGTTTGCGCTTGGAAGGCTGCTGCCCGAAGAGGCCAAGGCAACCTTGGCGTTGATAGTCGATGTTGGCTCGCACGCGGAACCGGAGCAATGAAATACATTGAAGAATATCGTGATGGCAGGCTTGCCCGTAAGCTGGCCGGTATGATCGCTACTGAGGCCGTATCACAGTGCCAATATCGACTGATGGAATTCTGCGGCGGTCATACGCATGCCATCTTCCGCTACGGTATACAGGATCTGTTGCCGGATAATGTCGAGACGGTTCACGGTCCGGGCTGTCCGGTTTGCGTGCTGCCCGTGGGCCGCCTGGATATGGCGATCCGCATCGCTCAGCGTCCGGAGGTTATTCTATGCTCCTATGGCGATATGCTGCGCGTGCCCGGTTCCAAACGCATGAGCCTCCTGAAGGCTAAAGCGCAGGGCGCGGATGTGCGGATGGTCTATTCGGCGGCAGATGCAGTCCGCCTGGCCGACGCCAATCCGGACCGTGAGGTGGTGTTCTTTGCGATCGGATTTGAAACCACTACGCCGCCGACGGCCATTGCGTTGAAGCAGGCAATCGATCGGGACCTTAAGAACTTCTCTGTTTTCTGCAATCACGTTCTGACGCCGGCGGCAATCACAAACATCCTGGAAAGTCCGGATGTCCGCGAAATCGGCACGGTCCCAATCGACGGCTTTCTCGGCCCGGCCCATGTCAGCGTGGTGATCGGTTCCCAGCCATACGAATTCTTCGCCGAGGAGTATCGCAAACCGGTCGTGATTGCGGGCTTCGAGCCGCTTGATGTGATGCAATCAATCTTGATGTTGCTCCGTCAGCTCAACCAGGGACGGGCCGAGGTGGAAAATCAGTATATTCGCGCCGTCGACCGGTACGGCAATGAGAAGGCCAAGTCTGTCGTCGCCGATATGTTCGAATTGAGGCGCAGCTTCGAATGGCGCGGACTCGGAGCCGTGCCTTACAGCGCCTTGAAGATCAAGCAGGCATTTGCAGCCTACGACGCTGAGGAGCGCTTCGAGGAGATCTATGTCCCAGCACGCGAGAACCGGGAGTGCAAATGCCCGATGATCCTGCGCGGTGCGGCCAAGCCGATGGATTGTAAGCTGTTCGGAGAGGTCTGTACCCCCGAAACACCGTTTGGCTCGTGCATGGTCTCTGCAGAAGGGGCATGCGCGGCCTACTACACCTATGGGCGGCGAGCGGAGGCGAAGACGGCATGACTGACGTGATCGAAATGGCCCATGGCGCGGGCGGCCGGACGATGGCAGGCTTGATCGAGCAGGTGTTCCGGCCGGCATTCGACAACCGGTGGCTTGATCAGGCCGAGGACCACGCCGCTCTCGCCGTGCCCGAAGGCCGTCTCGCCATGACGACGGACACCTATGTTATCTCCCCGCTGTTCTTCCCAGGCGGTGATATCGGGTCGCTCGCGGTACACGGCACCATCAACGACCTCGCGACCGCAGGCGCGCAGCCTCTGTATCTGAGCGCTGGCTTCGTCATCGAGGAGGGGTTTCCGCTCGGCGATCTGCGCGAGATCGTCAACTCGATGGCCGCCGCCGCTCGGGCTGCCGACGTCGCGATTGTAACCGGCGACACAAAGGTCGTGGAGCGTGGCAAGGGGGACAGGCTATTTGTGAACACCACCGGCCTCGGTCTGGTGCCCGAACAGGTGGAGCTGTCGACCGGCGGCATCCGCCCCGGCGATGTCATTCTCGTCAGCGGCTCCCTGGGCGATCACGGGGTTGCAATCCTGTCCAAACGGTCCGGTTTGAGCTTTGAATCGGAGATAGAGTCCGACAGTGCGGCGCTACATGGGCTAGTTGCCCGCATGATCGCGGCCGCGCCAGGCCTTCGCACCTTGCGCGATCCGACCCGTGGCGGTCTAGCGGCCGTGCTCAACGAAATCGCCCAATCGGCCGGCATCGGTATGCGGATCAGAGAGACCGATCTTCCGATCCGCGATGCCGTGCGCGGCGCGTGCGAATTGCTGGGGCTTGATCCGCTCAACGTGGCGAACGAGGGCAAGATGGTCGCCTTCTGCGATCCCCTAAACGCAGATGCCCTGCTCCAGGCCATGCGGGACCATCCTTTAGGGCGCGATGCAACGGCGATTGGGGTGACGACGGACGATCCGAACAAGTTTGTCGAGCTTGAAACATGTTTCGGCGGCCGGCGTGTCGTCGATTGGATTGCCGGCGAGCAATTGCCGCGCATTTGTTGAGGGAAAGAGTGATGCGCATTCTTTTACTCACACGGAGCTTCAACAGCCTGACGCAGCGCCTCTATGTCGAGCTTGAAGAACGCGGCCACGAGCTGTCGGTCGAATATGACATAAACGATGCGGTCAGCGTGGAAGCGGTCGAACTGTTCCGCCCCGATCTGATCCTCGCACCCTATATGACCCGGCGTATCACAGAAGCGATCTGGCGCCGCGTGAAAACGCTGGTCGTCCATCCAGGCCCGGTTGGAGACCGCGGACCCTCAGCTCTGGACTGGGCGATTATGCATAACGAGATCCGCTGGGGCGTCACGCTCCTGCAGGCAGAAGCGGCCTTAGACGCCGGGCCAGTGTGGGCATCACGCCGCTTCGACATGCGCGATGCAGCTAAGAGCAGTCTCTATAGGACCGAGGTGACCGAAGCGGCAGTAGAGTGTATACTCGAGACCGTTGACTGCATTGCGGCTGGAAAGCCTGCTCCGATGGCCCGGCAGACGGGCAAAGATTGCTGGCGGCCGCGCATCCGCCAGGCGGACAGGGCGATAGATTGGCAGCGCGATGATACGGCCACGGTTCTGAGAAAGATCCGTTCCGCGGATGGCCAGCCGGGCGTGCTCGACGAATGGGAAGACGGTGCATTCCATTTGTATGACGCCCATGCCGAACCAGCGCTGTCAGGTAAGCCGGGCAGTTTGTTAGCGCGCCGCATGGATGCGGTTTGCCGGGCGACCTGTGACGGCGCTGTGTGGATCGGGCATCTGAGAGCAACGGCCAGTAGCGGGCCGACATTCAAGGTGCCAGCCACCATCGCGCTAGGAAAGCGCGCTGATTCGCTACCCGAGCGTCCAGCTGTCGTAGATCATCGCAATGACGCTTGGCAGCCGGTCCGATACATTGAGGACGATGCCGTCGGCTTTCTGTACTTCGACTTTTACAACGGTGCAATGTCGACGGCGCATTGCAAGCGTCTTCTAACCGCCTACCGTCAGGCCGCGGCCCGGCCGACGCGCGTCCTGGTGTTGATGGGCGGTCGCGAGTTCTGGTCAAACGGTCTGAACCTGGCAACCATCGAGGCGGCCGACAGCCCTGCCGATGAGAGCTGGCGCAATATAAATGCCATGGATGATGTGGCAGAGGCGATCATTAATACGACCGGCAAGCTGACGATCGCGGCCATGCAAGGGAACGCTGGAGCCGGCGGCGTCTTTCTGGCACTGGCCGCCGACATGGTGCTGGCGCGCGACGGGATCGTGTTGAACCCCCATTACAGGAACATGGGCAATCTGTACGGCTCAGAATACTGGACCTACGTGCTGCCGCGACGCAGACCAGACGGTACTCTGACCCGCATCATGGACCGGCGCCTCCCCATCAGCGCCAGAGCCGGGCAAGCAATCGGATTAATCGATGAGATATTGCCGAACAAGCACGCCTCGTTTTTGCAGGCTGTCAGCGAACACGCTCTGTCAGCGGCAACTGACCGGGCATTTTACGTCAGACTTAAGGAAAAGGCGCGCCGCCGCGCGGCCGATGAGGAAAACAAGCCGCTGGCCGAGTACCGACGTGAAGAGCTCCACCGCATGAAGCTCAACTTCTACGGTTTCGACCCAAGCTATCATGTCGCCCGATACCATTTCATTGCCAAATTGCCGCTGGCGCGCACGCCAGTTCATCTAGCGTGTCATCGCGAGCCCGTAAGTCTGGGCACTTGACCGCTAAGGTGAGGAGACGCCGTCATGAAAAGAAAGCACATACTGACTATGGCCGTTGCAGCAATGCTGCTGCGCCCTATCGAAGCAAATGGACATCCCGGTCACGGCACGAGTCCTGAGGGGACGATAGCCCACATGCTCGACCACGCATTGCCCGCTCTCCTCCTTCTTGCGGCGGTGATGCTCGGATGCGTGGTGCTTCGTTGGTTGCAGGCTCGTTAAAAGACAGAGGTGCCGCAATGTGGCGTGCACGGCCCGTTTCAGTTTCTGGACGTCGCCTTCAACGCTTCAATGATCTCGCGGCGCGCATCTGCGTCGGCAATACCGACGATCGTCTTCTTCGTGCCGGGCAAAAACGACGGCGGGTGGGTGAGATATTTGTCGAGATCGGCTTCCGTCCAGACGCCGCTGGCGGAGCGAAGCGCTTTGGAATAGTTGTACCACGGCGATGCCGCCTTGCTGGCGCCAACGATGCCATAGAGATCCGGCGCCGCGCGCGATGCATCGTTGGCATTGACGCTGTGGCAGACAACGCAGGGACGCAATGCCGTCTCATCGCCGGCGGGACGCGACGCAAGAATGATCTCCCCGATCTGTGGCGTCTCCGGCGGCGGCGGATGCAAGCCGGCCAGCGAGCGACCTTCTCTCTCGACACCCCACAGCACCACAACAATGAAAACGCCGATGAAACCGGCAGCAAGGACGAAAGACACGATTCGCGACATCGTCAGCCACTTTCCAAGAGACCCCTCAATGCGGGGTACGCTGTGCATCCTTGCCAAGGATATGGGCTTGAGCACCGCTACGCGTTGACGATCGTCAATTTCGAAGCATCGACAGCTGAGGACTGAACCATGCTGCGATCCGTCAATCACGCCGATTGCGCCAATCGAAGCGGCACCCAATGTGCCGGATGCGCCCAGTTCCCGCAAACAGAATGGAGCGAACTCTGTCCAGAAGATCTCGGTTTGCTTTGCGCTGCAAAAATGTCATGCCGGTATTCGGCCGGCCAGAGTCTTTATGCGCAAGGCGATGCCAATTCAGGGATTTATTGCCTGCGATCTGGCACGGTGGCGCTGCGCCAGATCGATGAGTCCGGTACGTCGGTCCTGCTGAGCTTGGCCTATCCAGGTGATGTACTCGGCTATCGCTCGCTCATTTCAGGCGAGGACCACAAAGTCAGCGCTGAAGCTCTGGGGCCGTGTGAGGCGTGCAAAATCGCGCGTCAGACCGCTTTGACGCTGATCGAGCATCGCCCGGCCTTGGGGCTTGCATTCCTGCGTCGCTCCAGCCGCGAGATCGAACGCATGCATGAATCGCTCGTTCGCTCGGCCAGCCTGAACAATCGCGGTCGGCTCTTGCAGATTCTTGCAGAAATGATGGAACACCACGGTGAGACCCGGGAGGACGGCGCGCATAGCATCGATCTGCCGAT
>CAZMAC010000018.1:0-7280 GCA_964564085.1 uncultured Hyphomicrobiaceae bacterium | reverse complement strand
AGAAACATCGAGACGAGCTTGACCTTGAAGCGGCCCTAGGCCCAAGGCCGGACGAACCGATTCATATGTGGGTTGGGCTGACGCGGCGGCAGATGCTGCAATTCTGCGCCGGCGTCGCTGCAACCATGGGGTTATCTTCGATGGCGGGGCGTCAGATGGCCGAAGCAGCCACGTCGTCCGAGCGGCCACCAGTTATCTGGCTGCATGGCCAGGAATGCACGGGGTGCACCGAGTCACTACTTCGTTCCTACCATCCAACCCTTGAGCAGCTAATCCTCGATGTCATCTCACTCGACTATCATGACACCTTGTGCGTTGGCGCAGGCCGTCAAGCGCTCGACTACAAGCACAAGATTATGGAGCAGCATAAAGGCTCATACGTGCTTGTGACCGAGGGCGGCACGCCGATGAAGGACGGTGGTATCTACTGTAAAGTTGGCGGCGAAACACAGGTCGATCTCGTGCGCAAGGCAGCAGACGGGGCCGGGGCCGTGATTGCGATCGGGTCTTGTGCATCATGGGGCGGGATCCAATCGGCTGATCCCAACCCGACGGGAGCGGTCGGCACCCACGAGGTGATCCCGGACAAGACCGTCATTAATGTCCCGGGCTGCCCGCCCAATCCCTACAACTTTCTGTCGACGGTGCTCTATCTCCTGACATTCAAGAAGCCGCCGGAACTCGATCACCTCAATCGTCCGAAATTCGCCTATGGCCGGCTGATACACGAGAATTGTGAACGCAGACCCCATTTCGACGCCGGCCGGTTTGCTCTCGAATTCGGCGATGAAGGACACCGTCAAGGCTACTGCCTATACAAGATCGGATGCAAGGGGCCGGAAACCCACGCCAATTGCCCGGCGATCGGGTTCGGCGATGTCGGTCACGGCGCCTGGCCGATCGGTACCGGCCATCCTTGCTTCGGCTGCACCGAGAAAGGGATTGGTTTTCACAAGCCCATTCACGCGCTCGCCACAGTGAAAAGTCAGACGCCTCCGGCAAGCTATCCCGACATCAATGTCGACAAGGGAACGGGTGTCTCGCCAGGCGCGGCGGCCCTGGTGGCAGGCATTGCGGGCATCGTTGCTGGTGCTGGTGCCATGCTCTTGAAGCAGATGAGCGACAAGCCCAAGCAGCCGGAAGCCACGGAGAACTAGAACATGTCGGTGAACCGTCGCGATTTTCTCAAAAGCCTGCGCGGCGGGGCCGCGCTCGGAACGGCGGTGCCCACCGCTGCGCAAGCCACTCCGATTCTTGCGCGCGCCAATCATCCGCTGCCGCCGAAGGCAGTCGGCATGCTTTACGATTCCACCATATGTATTGGCTGCAAGGCCTGCGTCGATGCCTGCAAGGCGGCAAATGGCATGCCGGACGAAATTCCCCAGGCCCATCGCGGCTGGAGTCTCGGTCAGTGGGATACGCCGAAGGATCTCTCCGGCAAGACCCTCAATGTCATCAAGACCTATCGCCATGGCGAAATGAGCCAGAAGGATCGCGAAACCGATGGCTTCGCCTTTATGAAACGGCATTGCCTACATTGTGTTGATCCGTCCTGCGTCTCGGTCTGCCCGGTCTCAGCAATGCACAAGGATCCCGAAACCGGCATCGTCACGCATGACCCGGACGCCTGCATCGGCTGCCGCTATTGCGTCTATGCCTGTCCATTCGGTGTACCGCAGTACGATCTCGACGGGCCGTTCGGGCAGATCAACAAGTGCCAGATGTGCGAGCACCTACAGCCGCAGGGCAAGATTCCCGCCTGCTGCGATGTCTGTCCGACCGGTGCATCCTTGTTCGGCATGGTGGAGGACCTGCAAGCCGAAGCCGAGCGTCGATTGGCAGCGGCACCTGGCAGTACCTACGCATTCCCGCGTGGCCGACTCGGCGATGATAATAGGCCAACGCACGAGGCGCGAATTGCGACCTACCAGCCCTCGGTTTATGGCGTTGAGGATGACGGCGGCGGAACCCAGGTGCGCTATTTAGCCGGCGTGCCGTTTGTGAAGCTTGGTCTGCCCGATCTGCCTAAATACTCTTTTGCTGCCGTCGGCGAGGGCATTCAGCACACGATCTATAAATGGTTGATCGCGCCGCTCATAGGTCTCGGGGTGCTGACCGTGTTCGCCCGCCGGCATATGCACCGCAAGGCCGAGATAGCAAAACGCGAAGACGGAGGCGCGGCATGAACCACATGCCCCTGCGCAAGAACCTGTTTACGCCGCTGACCTTGGTGCTGGCTGTGCTCGTAGCGCTTGCCGCCTATTTCGTCGCCATCCGGTTCATGTATGGGCTCGGCGCTGTCACCAACCTCAATCAGGGCTATCCCTGGGGCATCTGGGTGGTCGACGACATCGTCATCGGCACGGCGTTCGGTTGCGGCGGCTTCGCTATAGCCCTGCTGGTCTATATCTTCAACCGTGGCGAATACCACCCGCTCGTGCGACCCGCTCTGCTCGGCGGTCTATTCGGTTACACCCTTGCGGGCATAGCGGTCATCATAGACCTCGGCCGATATTGGCAGGCCTATAATCTTCTGCTGCCCTGGTACGGACAGCCGAACTCGGTCATGTTCGAGGTTGCGCTCTGCGTGATGGCCTACATCCTGGTGCTGTGGATTGAGTTCTCGCCCGCATTTTTCGAGCGCTTCGGCCTCACGGCAGTGCGGCGTTGGGTTCAGCGCTATATGTTCCTGTTTGTAGCGCTCGGCGTTCTCTTGCCAAGCATGCACCAGAGTTCGCTTGGGTCGTTGCTACTGGTCATGGAGTCACAGCTTTCGCCCTTGTGGTACAGCCTCTGGCTGCCCGTGCTGTTTGTCGTGTCGGCGCTCGCAATGGGCTATGCGATCGTCGTGTTCGAAGCAACCGTGATGTCGGAGGTCTTTGACACGCCATCCGAACATCGGCTGTTGTCCAAGCTGTCGCTGGTCGTTGGGTGGGTACTGGTGTTGTTCATGGCGATTCGGTGGGTCGACCTCATGAACCGCGGCGTTCTTGATCATGCCTTAGCCGGCGATCTCAACGCATGGCTGTTCTGGATCGAAAACGCGATTTTTGTCTTCGCCATTCTGGCCTTCCTCCTGCCTGCGGGGCGGGCCTCGAAACGCATCACATTCTGCGGTGCCGTGGCGTTGCTGCTGGGCGGGTCCCTCTACCGGCTGAACGCCTATCTGATCGCTTATCAGCCAGCAGGCAACTGGACGTACTTCCCGTCTGTTCCGGAACTCATCGTGACGATTGGGATCTTCGCTTTTGAGATCCTGCTCATCTTAATGTTCATAAAGACCCTGCCCGTGCTCGCAGCACGCTCTGCGCCGATTATCGCTGAAAACCAACCCGCGAAATAGGAGCCTTCCCGTGACACGCATCACCATTGATCCGATCACCCGCATTGAAGGCCATCTGCGGATCGACTGTGAAGTCGATCAGGGGCAGGTCCAAAAGGCCTGGTCGTCAGGGACTATGTGGCGCGGTATCGAGCTGATCCTAAAAGATCGTGATCCACGCGATGCCTGGATCTATGCCCAACGTATCTGCGGTGTCTGCACCACTGTCCATGCCATAACATCGGTGCGCGCAGTGGAGAATGCCCTTGATCTGCCGGTCCCGCTCAATGCGCAGTACATCCGCAACATGATAATTACCGCGCACGGTATTCATGATCATATTGTGCATCTGTATCATTTGGCGGCGCTGGATTGGGTCGACATCGTCTCGGCTTTGAATGGCGACCCCAAATCGACGGCAAGTCTGGGCGCTCAGCTCTCTGACTATAAGGGGAACAGCGAGCCCGCGATCCGCGAGGTCCGCGACCGGTTGGCGAAGTTCGTCGGCAGCGGCCAACTCGGTGTTTTCGCATCAGGATACTGGGGGCACCCGGCGATGAAGCTGTCGCCTGACGTGAACCTGTTGGCGGCGACCCACTACATGCAGGCGCTAGACGTCCAGCGCTCGTGCAATCAGATCGTCACGATCCTGGGATCCAAGTCGCCCCATATTCAGAACCTGGCAGTCGGCGGCGTCGCTAATCCGATCAACCCGGAAAGCCAATCAACTCTGACGCTGGAGCGTCTCTATGCGATCAAGCGGCTGATCGACGAGGTTGGGGACTTTGTTGACAATGCGATGATCACCGACACAGCGGCGATCGGCGCCATGTATGCCGACTGGACGCAAATTGGCGCCGGCGTGACCATCTACCTGTCGGTACCGGACCCGCCGCTCGACGAGAAGGGTGAGACCTTTGAGTTGCCGGGAGGCTATATCCCAGCCGCCGATATCGACAAGTTCAAGCCAATCACGAGCTACAAGGACGCCTATTTCCGGGATGGCGTGAAGGAAGCCGTCAAGCACTCCTGGTATGACTATTCCGACGGAGCTGATGCGTTGCATCCCTTCGACGGTGAGACAAAGCCGAACTACACGGAGTTTCAGGAGGACGGCAAGTATTCTTGGATCAAAGCGCCGACCTTCCATGACGAACGCGCTCAGGTTGGTCCTTTGGCGAATGTGCTCGCCATGTATGTGGCTGGCCACGAGCCGACACGGCGGCACCTGACCAGACTCCTGGAAGTGGCCGGCAAGATTGCGGGAAGTGAAATCCCTCTGTCTGCCCTGCATTCGACTATAGGCAGGATCGCGGCGCGGACAGTGCGTTGCGCCGTGTTACATGAATCCTTGCAGAACCAGTGGCAGTTGCTCATAGAGAATATATCCAAGGGCGATTTCACGACCTACAACCGACCGGTCTTCCCTAAGGAGGAGATCCGGGGCTTCGGTTATCACGAAGCGCCACGAGGGGTTCTCTCCCACTGGACGGTCATCGAAAAAGGCAAGATCAAGAACTATCAAGCTGTCGTGCCGTCGACATGGAACGCTGGGCCGCGCGATGAACAGGGCCGGCCGGGGCCCTATGAGGCCTCGCTACTTGGGAATCCGGTCGCCGATCCTGAGCTGCCGCTGGAGGTACTGCGAACTGTCCATTCTTTCGATCCCTGTATCGCATGTGCCATACACATGGCGGATGCGGACCGCAGACCTATCGTCCAGATTCAGGCATTCTAACATGAATATTCTCGTTCTGGGCCTGGGCAATATGCTGCTTTCTGACGAAGGCGCTGGCGTACGCGTCGCAGAGGCCCTGTTAGCGCGCAGCAGACTCCCGTCCGGCGTGGAAGTGCTGGATGGCGGCACCTCTGGCATGGAGTTGCTGGAAACGATGATGAGGCGGGACTTGATCATCGTTGCCGATGCGATCGGTTCAGGTGAACACCAGCCGGGCGATGTCATCCGACTGGACGGCAAAGAGCTCGATCAATTCTTTCACCAGCGTATGTCGCCGCACCAAATAGGTCTGAGCGACGTGTTGGCTGCCTTGCGTTTACTAGACGCATCGCCGGGGCGGCTCATTCTCTATGGCATCGTTCCAAAGAGCCTGGACCTCGGTCTGGATCTCACGCCGGAGGTCGCTTCCGCTTGTGATCGCGTCGTGACGGCGATCGAACGCGAAATCGCGGTGCAGCACAATCTGCAACCCGCCATGGCGTAAGGAGGCGCTTCATGTGCATCGCCATACCGCGTGAAGTGGTCAGTATGGATGGGCTTACCGCCGAGGTCGCCGCCGAGGAAGGTCCGCGCACGGTGATCCTAACTCTCCTGAGCGAGCCGGTCGCCGTCGGCGACTACGTTACCCTGCAAGCCGGACGCTACGCCGTCAGCCGCATGGATGCTGAAGAGGCCCGGCTTCGGCTTGAGCTTTTCGCCGAACTTGCGGACGCCTTGCCACACGCACAGGAGACACCGTCATGACGCCATTTGAGGATGAAATCGGCATTGCGAAGCTGGAAAAGCGGCTCGGTGTGCTGGTTCGCCGGTTCGAGGCGCTCGCGCCCGGCATGAGCGACCTTCCGCTCTACAACGAAAAAGTCGGCGTCGAAGCCGTGGATTTCATGTCGTTTGGCGTCATGGGATTAGGGACATTGGTCACGCCGTGGTTCATCAATCTGGTATTTCTGCCGCTCGATCCGGTTCCTTACGATGCCGCGAAGATCGGCCTGACGACGACGGTAGAGCTGCCGGCAGGGCTCCGCAGCTTTACGCTCGGCGGAGATGAAGTCACGGGCCTGTTTTGGACGCACTCCATCATGTCACCGTTGACACATACCCTCTCACATGATGCGGCAATAGCTATGGCCAAAGTAAAGCTAGCTAACGTGCTGAGCAAACCGACCGAAAAACCTGAAATGGCCAAACGATCGGCGGTTAAGTCTCGGAGAGAATTCGTGCTAGGGGTATCAGGTGGCCCGATGAACGGGCAATAGCCGACTTAAGTCTTGGCAGCAACGTTTAGAGCTACTGTTTCTTTTTATAAGAACATTCATGTGACTGTTGACCCTTATATCGGTAAGCTATTCTCAGTTATCAAAAGCCCAAAATTCCGACCAACGGTGAAATTATTCAGAATAAGTCAATTATTAGTCACATGTTGACGGTCTGATGATGCGTGTATTTGTAACATACAACTGCTGAGCTATTAACTATAGAGGAAACGGAAAAGAACTGAATATCCGCTACTTTGGCAGTGACGGGGGTTACGCCTACGTCCGTTGTGCATGCTCTATCAACCCTGCTTGGCAGGTTCTTTTTTTCAATTGTCCTGGGTTACCTTTGAACATGCCGGACATCTCGTGCTATATCCGTAAAGAGGCGCTTCTTCCCAATCAGCGCGCTGGCCGGCAGGGCGAGAAGGAAGCTCAATCTGCCCGTCATTCTTCACCGGTCAGCTCAACCGAATGCGGTGTTTTTCACCGTCAAACGTCGGTCCCATTAAGACGAAGTTGCGGAAAAGCGGACATCCGGCATGATCGGGTATGCGGGCGTTCGCCTTTGCGCAAGATCAATGAGAAAACCGGCACGGCGTTATAACAAGCATCCAGGACTTCACTGGAGCGACAGGGATATGGTCATGATTTCGCGTCGCACGGCTATTGCTTCCGGTCTTTCGGTCGCCGCAATCGGAGCCATCGGATATAATCTCTTGCCGCGCCTCGATGGCTATAAAGAGGAAGTCGATCGACAACGACAGCTCCTGTCCGCCGATCCACCCCTGGTGGACTTTGTGCGCATGGCGACGTTGGCGGCCAATGGGCACAACACGCAGCCCTGGTTTTTCCGGTTAGGCGATAAGAGCGTCAGCATTCGCCCGGACTTCTCCCGGAGGACAGCGGTGGTCGATCCCGACGATCACCACCTCTATGTCAGCCTGGGATGCGCCGCCGAAAACCT
>CAZMAC010000017.1:0-15687 GCA_964564085.1 uncultured Hyphomicrobiaceae bacterium | reverse complement strand
ACAGGCGCATCAGACCGAAAAGTGCGAAGCGGTTTTCGGATAAATCTGATGCCCAGGCAAATAGGCGCATCGTCCGGCAAAAGTGCCCTTGCGGTTTTGCCGTAAAGACGATGCCCGATCAAAGACTCAAAACCTCGTGGGCACAGCCCGGCGAGGGTTTTGCGGCTGCTCTAAGCCCGGCTAAACAGCGTCCAACCCAGGAAGCCGGACGCAATCGCAACAATCACCGCCAAGATGCCGTAACTCCATGGACGGTCTGAGGCGAGCGTATAGAGATAACGTTCAAGACCGACCTTGCGGACTTCAAGCAGGGATTTATCCCAGCTCAAAAGCTTTCCGGCGTGAAACAGATAGATTTGCGTCGTGTAATTGCCTTCCACGACATAGGCCGGCATTCGGATTGTCGCGCGAAAAAGGCTTCGGCCCAGGAAAACCACCTTGAATGGCGCTTTGACATACATGCCCCGTTTTTGTTTCAGGCGGATGAGCGCTTCCTCGAAATGATCGCGCGGCGTTCGAATCTGCTCCAGCGGGGTCGGATCGAAATCGATATCGAAGCGCCGCAGGGTTTCCTTATCGGCAATATCGTCGATCGGCCGGGTGGAAAGAATGCCGTAAAAACTCGGCGCTTTTTCGAATGTGCGCTCGCTCCCGTTCACCCATATACCCGCGACACGCTCTTTTTTGCGGGTGATGATCGTCTCCGCCGGGCCACGGATAACGATGATGATATCGTAATAGCCCGAGGCGCTGGTGTCCTGCTTGCTGTTATCAACCGAACCGAAAATGACAATGTCAGCACCGTCGAAATCGGGTTCGATAAAGATTTCCCGGGTGGAGGTATCGATTTCGACGGTTTCCGTCTGGGCGTTTGCCGCCGACGGGGCACAGGCGAAGGCAATCACAAATAAAGCGCAGGAAAGCAAATGATGCATGCGCGCCAGGACGGATTTGCTGATTTCGGTCATAGCGTTTGCCTCGCGAGCGGTGTGTCCAGAATATACTGTTCCTCCGGTGTGGCGGTCAGGTCGACCAGCAATCTCAGCGAGACGCCCAGCACAAGAAGGGCGAGCAAGGCCCGCAATTGTTCGCCGCGCAGCTTCTGGCCGGCACTGACACCGAATTGTGCGCCGATCACCCCGCCGATCATCAACATGAAAGCGAGTAGCAGATCGACGGCGTAATTCGCGGCGGCATGGAGCACGGTGGTAAATCCGGCAACGAAAATGATCTGAAACAACGATGTCCCGATCACGACTTTTGTCGGCATGCGCAGAAGATAAATCATCAACGGGACCATGATAAAGCCGCCGCCAACGCCTAGAATGCCTGATAAAAGTCCGACAGAAAAGCCGATCATGACAGGCGGGATTGCGCTGATATAGAGCTTGGACCTGTTGAACCGGAGTTTAAACGGTAGACCGTGTATCCAATTATGCTGACCGGGACGCCTTGCGGACGGCGCTTTGCCGGAGCGGCTGCGCTGCATAACCCGGAGGCTTTCGACGAGCATCAGGAGGCCGACGCTGCTCAGAAAAAACACGTAAAGCAGCGAAATGACGAGCTCAACCTGGCCGGTTTCTTCGAGCAGTTTGATGATTTGCACGCCAATAGTGGCGCCAATGATACCGCCCAAAAGCAGCAGCGTGCCCATTTTGAAGTCAACATTGCCGCGCCGCCACTGTGTTATCGTGCCGGAGACCGAGCTTGCAACAACCTGGTTGGCGCCTGTCGCAACGGCCACCGCGGCCGGGATGCCGGAGAGCATCAGAAGCGGTGTGATGAGGAAGCCGCCGCCGACGCCGAACATGCCGGATAAGAAGCCGACTGCGGCTCCCATTCCGAAAATTGTAAACAAATTAACCGAGGTTTCTGCGATTGGCAGATAAATCTGCATCGGATTGTGATCCATATGGCGCCATGCGCCGGATGCGGCAGCCTCAAATTGAAGGCAAGAGGCTTTGTTCACCGTATACAATAATGATAAAACAAAACGAGAGCGGCTTCGTCAATCCAAGCCTCCCTTTTTTAATGAATTTATCTGTCCCTTGCGTTTTCGGACACACATCAGGACGAAAGAGCGGATGCCATTTGCACAATCAATCCATCCGTCACTTTGCCGGTGCCCGGTAAACCTTTCCTTTGCTCAAAGGCGCGGACTGCCGCCATCGTCCTTGGTCCTGCGATCCCGTCAACGGGACCGGGTTTATAGCCGAGCTGCTTGAGAAGCCTTTGCGCCTCGGCAACGCTCGAATCGAGCCGCGTGATCTGCGCATTCCAGGCTGTATTCATGAGCTGTGTATTCGGGAGTTGAGGCTCGACCGCGGACGCGGCGCGACGTGGCTTTTCGACCGGCGGCTCTGGCGCTTTGCTATTGACGGTCCAATCGGTCTCCTGCGCACTCCATGCGAGCATTTTTTGCTTTTCCTGCTCAAGCTTGTCGCCGGTCATATGGGTGGCAAGCTCATCGCGTTTTTGCAATGCATTTTTATCCCCGGTTGCTGCTGCCAGTGCGAACCAGCGATAAGCTGTTGCCGGGTCTTTTTCGACGCCGAGACCACGTTCGTAAAGGACCGCCAGATTGTACTGACTATCCGCCAGTCCGTGCTCAGCTGCTTTGGTGAACCATTCCGCCGCTTTCGGATAATTTGCTGACTGAGCTGAACCGCTGATGGAGAGCACGGCCAGATTATACATGGCTTTGACATGGCCGCTCTTGGCTGCAAGCTCATACCATCTCATCGCTTCTTTGCGGTTTTTCGGTGCGCCTTTGCCTAATTCGTAAAGCGTGGCCAGGCGATATTGGGATGGCGCATGACCTTTCTCGGCGGCGCGGCGGAACCAGCGTGCTGCTTTTGAGAGCCGCTCAGTTGCCGGGAGCCTTTTGTCGGTGTCATGCCCCTTCAGATAGGTCTCACCGATGGAGAATTGGGCTTTCGCATCGCCCGCCACTGCGGCTTTGCGAAGACTATCGTGATTGGGGGCGGCGTTTAGTGTCCGCTTATTGTCGCCGCTCTTTTCTGTGGCAAGATCGATTTTACCGTCTGCCGCGGCCGCATGTGCGCCTGGTGTCATGTTTGTGTCTGAGCCATGAGCAGGGGTAATCTGAGATTTGACGCTCACGGCCCAAGGCGTCTGCGGTGCGCTTTGCTGCGGGCTTTGAAGTTCCGTCTCCGCCGGACCCGTTTTCGAGCCGCTCGCAAGTGATTGCGAAGGCGGAACAGGTGGTAGCGCGCTGGTATCGTCAGGACCGGGGTTGGTCAATGCCGCGCTTGAAAGAGCAGTGCCTTGGCTCTTTTCTCGAAGGTTGAGATAGAGCATGGCCGCGCTGGCAAGCAGAAGAATTATAGCAGCGACGACCAGCCCGATCCGGGAATTGGCCCGCTCCTCTTCAGGCAAAAATTCGCCATAGGGAATCTGGTAGCGGACCGGCTCATTCGGTTGCGGCACACTCCGCGTCTTGTCCTGCGCCAGCTGTGCGGCGCGGCGAGCTGCCGCAAGCGACTTTCCATCATATTTTTCATCGGCGTGATATTTCTCGATCCGATCCGGCCAGCTTTCCTCGGCCTGCGAGACGTTATCGGCCCTGTCGGCATCCTCAAGCCGGTAGAGGCTTTCATCGAGCGAGTGCTGGAGCTGTTTAAGCCGCTCATCCGTTGCCCGGGTAAACCGTTTTGACTGTTCGGACAACTTTCCGACCTCGCTATTGAGTTCCTTGATCGCGCTTTTCTGATCAAGGTCCCGGATCTTCGGTTCAAGCTTTTCACAGACCAGATCGGCAGCCGTTTTCGCCAGTTGGCTCCCGGTGCCGCGCGCCACGACTTCAAGGCCTTTTGCGGTCGCTGAAAGGGCCGCATTCGATTGGGCAACAAGTCCGGTCAAATGATCGAGTCGTTCTTCGATGCCTTGAACCCTGGCATCCTGCTTGCGAGACCACTGCCTGTTGTCGTCCAGATAAGCCGCCAGTTTTTTCAATCCGGCTTCGACAGCGGCCATCGGCCGATCAGTCTCTTTCGCTTCCAGCTTCTCCATGAGCTGATGAAATTGACTCTCAAGAACCTCAAGGCGCCGCGTCGGAATTTGTTCAGCGAGGTGGTTGATCGAGGCACGCATATTCGCGAAGCGATCCTCGAACCACGCCCTGTCCAGAACCGGCGCGTTGGGTGTCAGCTTATTAAATCCGGTATTTGGCCGAGCCTCGCTTTCGCTTTTCGCCGGGTGTTCCGTATTTGCGTTCTTCGAGTCATTGCGCGGATTTTTGGCTTGGCGGGGCGGCGCAGAAGGTTTTGGCGAGGAATTGGCCGTCGCGTTTCGCTGCTTGATCAGATCGGCATGCAGGTAGGCAGAAAGCTCTTTCAGCCGATCTGTTAGATTCGGGCTTTTTTCCTGAGGCAGAGTATCCTGCCAAGATGGAGTGGACGTTGAAGAAGAAGGCGCATTTTCTGGCTTCTGCTTTTCCTGTGGCGGTCCTGATGCCTCGGCTTCGGACAAGGCAATAAGACGCTTCTCAAGCTCGCTTAATGCAGCATTGCCCAGCTGACGGTAGCCATGAATTTCCGACAAATAGCGACGAAGCAGCTGCTTGGCTTCGGGGCTATGATCACCAAATATCTCTGCTCCACCGTCCTGCTGATCATGAGAAGATTTTGCATTCGGCGTTTTGCTGCTTTGGGGAGCGGCCTCGGGCGAGGATTGGGGGCGCTCGGCACCCATATGAGCGTTAGAGGTCATGGCACGTCCCAAATGCGCTCGGATGTCGAGTTCTACAGCGCCCGTTAGCAGCCGATAAGGTCCCGTATCGAAGCGTCCGGTCCGGCCTGGCTTTCGAGAGCATTAAAACTCTTCACTCACGATAAGATTCACATAATTCTTTCAGAGAGTTGCCTGACGGAGTAAACATTCAGTAAAACATTGCAATTTTTGGGAAAAAAACTGTGCCGATATGAGATTTGGAGTGCAAATACCCGTACAATGCACTCGCTCGCTCATTACGAAAAAATCCTGAGTAAAAGCCATTGCTTGTGTCTTTGACACGATTTTGAAATTGTAGACGTAGTAGAATTTGTTGAGCAAAATGGCGCATCAACCGCATGATTGACCGAAAAACACAGAGTGTCGCGGGCGGCTCCGTCCCAGAGCCCAGCATTTTTTCGCAGGCGAATCACTTGCTCGTGACTCGCACTTCGGGACAGGGCTTCACCGACATTACGCGGGATGTATACGCATGGCTTAATGAGATAGGTGCTCAGGACGGATTGCTGACGGTCTTTGTCGCACACACGTCAGCGTCCCTGACAATTCAGGAGAATGCTGACCCCGATGTTCGCCACGATCTAAAAAACGCGCTTGAGAAGCTGGCGCCGGAGGGGACATCTTACCGCCATTCAACGGAGGGGGCTGATGATATGCCGGCTCATATCAAAGCGATGCTGACATCCGCGAGCCTTTCAATTCCGGTTTTGCACGGAAAAACCGCGCTTGGAACGTGGCAGGGCATTTTCCTTATCGAACACCGTTATCGATCGCATGAACGCAAGTTAGAGTTGCATTTTATCGGAACACGTCAAACTTCTGCCGTTTAGCGAGCTTACTCAGAGATAAAGGGCGTATCTGTTATTAACCGGTCTAAGTAAGGTTAACTGAATGATACCCCTCGATTTTGTCTGCAAATCGAGTAGTTTAGAATGCATTAGGACAGATTAGGGACACCGGCAACGCCGGGTTGTAATGTAAATTCCGAGCGAGAAGTTAGCAATTATGATGACACCTTGTATTCTCCTTGCTGAAGATGATGAGTCGATGCGCCGGTTTTTAGTTAAGGCACTTGAGCGGGCGGGCTATGAAGTCGTGTCATTCTCGAACGGGGCCGAGGCATACCAATGCTTGCGAACCCGGAAGTTCACCTTGCTTCTCACCGATATTGTGATGCCTGAAATGGACGGTATCGAATTGGCGAAGCGCGCGTCCGAGCTTCAGCCCGAGATGAAAATCATGTTTATCACTGGCTTTGCAGCTGTCGCGCTCCACCCGGACTCAAAAGCACCGCGCGAGGCCCGAATTTTATCAAAGCCGGTCCATCTGCGCGAGCTTGTCCACGAAGTTGACCGCTTACTTGCCGCCTAATAAGGCATCAGAGAAAGGCCAAAACAGTTGGTTTAGCAACCAGAGCGCCTGAGCAAGATAGATTACGCAAGGATTGGGTGTTTGACGTTAGGTCATCAATACTTAGTGAATTAGCTGGTTGCGGTTACCCTGCGTGTTCGGGAGAGCACGCATAGGTACGGCGGAATCTGAAAGAATTTCGCCAAGATCGGACAGCAAGAAAGCCTCTTCACGACTGCGACCGTTGAGAGGTGATATTTGATTGTCGATTTCATCTTCAAGTGTCAGGGTGGGCGTTTCAAATCCAAAGCGAGCTGCAAGCCTGAAGTGCAGGGCTTCGCAAGCATCGATTAATAAACGCACATCAAGCTGCCCGGCAATCTTGTAACCGGGAAGCGGCTCCGTTGCAGTCGTACTCTCGATATTCTCATAACCGCGCTCTTCAAGAAAACGCTTAGGCTGAACTTTGCCGTCAAAAAGGCTGTCCTTTGTTGGGGTAAGCGCATCCCGAAGATCGGTGACCATTGCAGTCGCCAAGCGGAAGGTGTCGATTTCAGGTTTTAATTCAGGCGTATGAGTGCGCAGCTCCTTTGCCAATTGCCTTGCCCGCACGAGCTTGGTCAGCATCAGGAGTTCGCAGTTCCATAATTCTCCAACATGATTACGGAAACTCGCAAGCCTTATCGTGATCTCCGAGCAATCCATATTGGGCGAAAGTTGCGGCAATTCGCAGGGGCTGTGCTGGAGCCGGTCTGCGGCTTCGACGGCGGAACGAAGCGCCTCGCTCAAAAAGAAGACGATCGACTCAACATGGCTCGTCTCCTGAGAAGAGAGAAATCCCATCGACATTTTCAGCCCCGAAGGCTGCCCCCGCATTATAAGTCTTGTTTCCATCCGATATTGACGAAAAACAAGCTGCTATCCTGAAATTGAGCCGGATCGGTTTTCGATACTTTTTTCCGACCGTGCTCGCTCACCAAATACAGCCGAATTGCACAAATCGCCGAGATTTAGCTGGGCAAACAACTGATGACCCAGCCATAGTTGGGCGGCATTCGGTTACACGAAACGCAACAAACTCAGGAACATCCGCTCGTCGAACCGCACGTATCGCACTTCAGGCACGTACCGTTTCGAACTAAGGTGAAGTTTCCGCAATCCCCACAGGCTTCACCTTCGTAGCCCTTAATTCGGGCTTCAATTCGTAGAGCGCTATCCGTGCGCTCAACTGACGCAACTTCACTCGTAACATGCGTATGCGTGTCCGGCGTAATCGCCATTGCAGCATTGCCATCAACGTGACCAAGTGAGGCAGCCAATTCCTGCCTGATCTTTGCAACCGGACCTTGCTCCCCGCCTGCTTCGATGGCCTGTCCCGACACCACAACGACTTTATTCCCAAGCGCGCCGCGCATCAAGCCCCGGCTCATATAACGGTCGGCCATGAGAGCGGCATGGCCTTTATCGTCCTCTTTGCCGCCGCCGATGGTCGTGTTGCTGATTTCTTCCGGATCGACGTGAGCCAGATCGTTGCGTCCGAGATAGGACACGGCAAGTTCGCGGAAAATGTAGTCAAGAATAGAAGTTGCGTTCTTGATTGTATCATTTCCTTGAACAAGACCGGCGGGCTCGAAGCGGGTAAATGTGAAGGCATCGACATATTCTTCGAGCGGTACGCCATATTGCAGACCCAGGCTGATAGCGATCGCAAAGTTGTTCATAAGTGACCGAAAAGCTGCGCCTTCCTTGTGCATATCTATGAATAACTCGCCAAGACGGCCGTCTTCATACTCGCCTGTGCGCAAATAAACCTTGTGTCCGCCGACATTGGCTTTTTGCGTATAGCCTTTCCGCCGGTTGGGGAGTTTATGCCGCGTTGCAACCTCCCGTTCCCGTTCAATGATCCGCTCCACAATGCGCTCGGCAACTAACTCAACGTGTTTTTGCGTGGGCTTTTCGGCGACAACCGGCTCTTCGGCATCGTCGTGCTCTTCATCGCTCAGAAGCTGAGATTGAAGCGGCTGCGAGAGTTTAGAGCCGTCCCGATAAAGCGCATTGGCTTTGAGCCCAAGCTTCCACGACAGCAGATAGGCGTTTTTGCAATCCTCGACCGTTGCGTTGTTCGGCATATTGATCGTCTTGGAGATTGCGCCGGAAATGAAAGGCTGCGTTGCCGCCAGCATCCGAATATGACTTTCGGCTGCAAGAAAACGTTTGCCTTTACGTCCACAAGGGTTTGCGCAATCAAAGACGGGCAGATGCTCCGGGTTAAGGCCCGGCGCGCCTTCAAGGGTCATTGAACCGCAGCAATATTCGTTGGCTGCCTCGATCTGCGCTTTGGTAAATCCGAGATGGCTCAGCAAATCGAAAGCGGGATCTTCGAGCTGGGCTGCTTCAATACCCAGCATTTGTGTGCAGAACTCTTCGCCAAGCGTCCATTTATTGAAAGCGAATTTGATATCGAACGCGCTTTTTACGCCGCTTTCCAACTTTGCGATTACCTCTGATGTGAAGCCTTTCGCTGTTAAGCTCTCATGATTGATATGCGGCGCATCAGCAAGCGTGCCCCGGCCGACAGCATAATCAACAATCGCCTGGACCGTGTCCTGATCATAGCCGAGCGTTTCGAGAGCCTCCGGCACGGCGCGGTTGATAATTTTGAAATAACCGCCACCCGCAAGCTTCTTGAATTTCACGATCGCGAAATCCGGCTCGATGCCTGTTGTATCACAATCCATAACGAGACCGATCGTACCCGTTGGTGCGATAACAGTTGCTTGCGCATTGCGAAACCCGTGACGCTGACCGAGGGCAATCGCGCGATCCCAAGCTTGCCGTGCTGCGAAAATCAGCCTCTGATTCGGACAGCTATGCTTATCAAGAGGCACGGGCAGGGTGTGCAGCCCCTCATAGCACGAGCTTTCCCCATAGGCGGCCCGGCGATGATTGCGGATCACGCGCAGCATGTGTGGCGCGTTGGGGCCGTAGCCTGGAAAAGCGCCCAGCCGCTCCGCCATTTCGGCCGATGTCGCATAAGAGGTGCCGGTCATAAGCGCCGATAGAGCGGCCGCGAGCGAGCGGCCTTCATCCGAGTCATAGGCAATGCCGGACGCCATCAGCAGGCCGCCTATATTGGCAAAGCCGAGGCCCAGCGTCCGGTAACGATAAGACAGCTCCGCGATCTGTTTCGACGGAAACTGCGCCATCAGGACCGAGATCTCCAGAACGATGGTCCACAGCCGCACGCCATGGGCATAGCCGTCGACGTCGAAACGCTTTTTGGCATCCCGGAACGCCATCAGATTGAGCGAGGCGAGATTGCAGGCCGTATTGTCCAGGAACATATATTCCGAGCACGGATTGGATGCTCGAATCGACCCTGATGCCGGGCAGGTGTGCCAATCATTGATAGTGGTGTGGAATTGAACGCCTGGGTCGGCAGAGGCCCAAGCGGCATAAGAAACCTTATCCCACAGCTCGCGCGCCCTGATCGTCTTCATGGTCTCCCCGGTTTTGCGCGATATCAGAGCCCAGTCAGCATCTTCTTCGACGGCGTTCAGAAACGCGTCATCAAGCCGGACGGTATTATTTGAGTTTTGCCCGGAAACGCTGCGATAGGCTTCGCCATCCCAATCGGTGTCGAGAGCTGGAAATTCGATTTCCTTGAAACCCTGACGCGCAAATTGAATCACGCGTTGGATATAGCTGTCAGGCACATGCGCCTTACGGGCCGCGCGGATTTCACGCTTTAAAGCTGGATTTCTCAATGGATCGAAACAATCCTCGCCCTCACCGTCGCAATGAGTGCAAACGCGCATGATCGCCGCCAGATGCTTGGCGCAGGCCTTCGATCCCGAGACAAGCGCGGCAACTTTTTGCTCTTCGATCACTTTCCAATCGATAAAGGCTTCAACATCGGGATGGTCGGCATCGACAATGACCATTTTTGCCGCGCGCCGTGTTGTGCCGCCGGATTTGATCGCGCCCGCGGCCCGGTCGCCGATCTTGAGAAAGCTCATAAGACCGGAGGATTTTCCGCCGCCGGACAGTTTTTCGCCTTCCCCGCGAAGATCGGAAAAGTTCGTGCCCGTTCCTGAGCCATATTTGAACAACCGCGCCTCGCGGACCCAGAGATCCATAATGCCGTTTTCGTTAACGAGATCGTCTGCGACGGACTGAATGAAACAGGCATGAGGTTGCGGGTGCTCATAAGCCGAGGTCGCGCGGGTTAGCTCGCCCGTCTGGTAATCGACATAGTAATGACCCTGGCTCGGTCCATCGATGCCGTAAGCCCAATGCAGGCCGGTGTTGAACCATTGTGGGCTGTTCGGTGCAGCCATCTGCATGGCGAGCATGTAGCAATGCTCGTCGTAAAAAGCGCGAGCGTCGTCCTCGGAAGCGAAATAACCGCCCTTCCAGCCCCAATAGGTCCAGGTACCAGCAAGACGGTTGAAAACCTGACGTGCATCAGTCTCACAGATGTAGCGCTCGCTCTCGGGCAGTTCTTCAAGCACGGCCTGATCGGGAACGGACCGCCACAGCCATGAGGGAACGGAGTTTTCTTCAACTTTTTTGAGGCGTGCCGGAACCCCTGCCTTGCGGAAATATTTCTGGGCGAGGATGTCGGTTGCGACCTGGCTGTATTGAGCCGGAATTTTGATATTTTCCAGACGGAAGACGACCGAGCCATCCGGATTACGGATCTCGCTGGTCGCTTCACGGAATTCAATATCTGCGTATGGTGATTGGTCTGTTTTGGTAAAGCGCCGTTCGATCCGCATGTTTGTCCCTCTGAATGCTTGCCGCATAAGGTTGATGAAAACAGGAACGCAACTGGACTGACGGTAACGACTCAAAAGCAGGTGCAAGCACATCGACCTGTGTTGCCTCTCACGTTGATTTTCTTAGACGTTCGATTGCCCCGAAAAGCGTTGTCTGCCTTCCGAATCGCGCGAAAGCCGTTTGTCAGCGAACGCAACACAACTGCGGCGGAAATGCCGAAATGACTTGGTACGAAGGGAATTACGCTGGTGGCCTCAAAGGCCGGAGAATGCCCAGGGGCTGTTAAAAACGAACTGTGCCTGATTCACCGAATCTAGACCAGCCCTAGCGCATAAAAAATTTTGTTCCACTAGATATTGTTGTTTTCGTGCATCTGTGAGCCTTGGGAGAGTGCCAGAAAAGCAAGCTCACCAAGGAAGAATAGGCGATTCTATTTGGGGCCATAGGAAAGGATGAACACTATCCATAGGGCATCAACAGCTTAACGCGCTGGCTGGATTTTTTGCTGTCAGAGATTGTGTGTGTCGAATCGCGCCGCTTCATCGTCTGTCTCCGCCAGTTTGCCGGAAAGAGCGTCCTCGACCGCAACGGACCATTCCGGTGCCTCATGCTTTTGCCAGTAAAGCTCTTTCAGACGATGCGTAAGTGGCCCTGGGATACCAGCCCCGATCGAACGGTGATCGAGTTTCGTCACGGGCATGATTCCGCCCGCCGTTGACGTCACAAAGATTTCATCCGCGTGCCGCAGTTCGTCTATCGCAACAGCGGTGGTACTGACTGGCAGTCCCAATTCAGCGCATAGTTCGAGGACCGTCTGCCGCGTAATGCCTTCCAGCACGCCCCGCGAAGGCGTTTTGAGATGTCCACCGCACAAGGCGAAGATATTGAAGCCCGGCCCTTCAACGATTTGTCCTTTGCTGTCGATGAGGACGGCTGTTTCGCAAGCCTGGTCATAGGCTTCAAACAAAGCTGCGATCATATCCAGCCAATGATAGTTCTTAATCCTGGGGTCGACGCTTTCCGGAGCAATCCGCGAAATCGAACTGACGGCAAGATGCAGACCGTCATTCCATCGCTCCGGTGGGAGGATCCAGCTGAAAGGAATTGCAAAAGCGATGAACTGATTGACGCCGGTTCGCGGGTCGCGCGATCCGCTCGCTGAACGCCCCCGCGTACAGATCATCTCGACATAAGCCGCCTCAAGGTCGGCGCGCACCACGCATTCCGCAAGAATTGCGGCAATCTCATGCGGATGATAGAGGACCGACAGGCGCAGTCTTTCCATGCCATTCAAGAAGCGGTCGACATGGCGATCCAGCCTGAAGAAACGGCCTTGCCAGACGTGAACCACATCGTAAGTGGCGTCTGAGCGTAAGAACCCCCAATCCAGAATGGAAAGTTTGGCATCCGCAAGAGGTTTGAACGCCCCCTCGATGAATGCGTAGCCGGGAGGGAAGGGAGCTTGCGAGGTCATCGATCACTATTTCACAATGAAACTGTATGAAATCCTTGGAAGGAATTTAACACATTTTGCGGTGAATACCCGCATTATGGCAAAGCTTTAAGGCTTGCTTATACGCGATCTCAATTGCTGGACAACGCTGCGGGGCGGTGTAATAGTCGCGGCGAATAAGGATGAGGCGGACTCGATGGGTCTTTTCAGTGATCTTTTTACCTGGTGGAACGGCACGACGCTGTCGACGCGCCTTTATACGAAGAAACACGGCCTCTTCATCGGCGAGGATGGCTTAGGTAACAAATATTACGAAGACAAAGACGGGATTGGACCTGCAGGCGGCCCCCGGCGCTGGGTGATCTATAACGGCGAGGCCGATGCCTCGAAAGTGCCGCCCGAGTGGCATGGCTGGTTGCATTACAGTCTTGAAGAGCCGCCAAGCGCCGCCTATCAGCCGAAATCCTGGCAAAAGCCGCATATCGAAAATATGACGGGCACACCCCAGGCTTACCGGCCGCCGGGCAGCATCCTGCTCCCGAATCGTCGCCGCCCCGCCGCGCCTGATTACGAACCGTGGCAGGCTGAATAGTTTTTCGCTAACGGCAAGATTTTACAATCTGGCTATTGGTTGTTCGGTGCTCGGGTTTAAGAGACACGCATCCCCATAGGAATAAAAGCGGTATCCTGCCTCAATCGCATGCGCATAGGCACGTTTCATCCGCTCAAGTCCGGAGAATGCAGAGACGAGCATGAAGAGCGTCGATCGGGGCAGGTGGAAATTCGTGATCAGCAAATCCGCTGCCTTGAAGCGGTAGCCGGGGGTGATGAAAATCGCTGTTTCGCCTTTGAAAGGATGGAATAGTCCTGAGTCAGTGGCGGCACTTTCCAGAAGGCGCAGCGAAGTCGTTCCGACTGCGATGATGCGGCCGCCATTATGCCGATTCACATTGAGTTGGGCCGCTGTAATCTTGTCGATTTCTCCCCATTCCGCGTGCATGACATGATCGCTGGCATTGTCGGCTTTAACGGGGAGAAACGTTCCTGCACCGACATGCAATGTGACGAAGGCGCAGCCGATCTGCGCATCCGCAAGCTGTTTGAGGAGTTTGTCAGTGAAATGCAGCCCGGCGGTCGGTGCAGCGACTGCGCCCGGTTCGCTCGCGAAAATGGTTTGATAATCGGTCACGTCCTGCCGATCGGCCCGGCGGCGCGAGGCAATATAAGGGGGGAGGGGCATATCTCCGTGCCGGGCGAGACACACCTCAAAAGGCTCGCCGCCCGTATCGAAACCGAGTTCGACTTCACCGCCATCAAGCTTTTCAAGCACAAGCGCACGCATTTCCGGGCTGAATGTGATCCGGTCGCCAGCTGTCAGCTTGCGGGCGGGTCTGGCAAAAGCGCGCCACTCGAAATCGGATAGCCGCTTATGAAGCGTGATCCCGATATGCGCGCTTTGCCGGCCATTGCCTTCACGCCAGCCTTCAAGTTGAGCCGGGAGTACTTGGGTCTTATTGAAGACCAGCAGGTCATGCGGTGTTAGAAGTGAGGGCAGATCAGCGATCCGTCGGTCTGTCAACTCCGGTTCTTGTCCCGGCTCGACCACAAGAAGTCTTGCCGACTCTCGCGGCTCGGCAGGGCGTAGCGCGATATGATCTTCCGGCAGATGAAAATCGAAAAGATCGACGCGCATTATGGTTTAGAGTCGTTTCGCTTTTCACAGAAGCGCGCAACGACTCTAACTCTTTGTTTGGGCGCGTTTCCGGACGGCGAACCGGTGCCCACTTCGCCTGAAAACGCTCTAAGCGACATCTGCCGCCACGCGGAGCGTGTTAATTTTATCCGGGTTCTGAACCGGCTCGCCGCGCTTGATCTTATCGACATTCTCCATCCCCTCGATAACGCGTCCCCAGGCCGTATATTTGCCGTCAAGGAATGTTGCGTCATCGAAGCAGATGAAAAACTGGCTGTCGCCGCTGTCGGGATCATTGGAGCGAGCCATAGAGCAGATGCCGCGATCATGCGGGGTTTTGTTGAACTCCGCCTGAAGCTTTTTGCCTGATCCGCCCATACCTGTTCCGGTCGGATCGCCAGTCTGGGCCATGAAGCCGTCAATGACGCGGTGAAAAACGATACCGTCGTAAAAGCCTTCGCGAGCCAGTTCTTTGATGCGCGCGACATGGTTCGGCGCAACGTCAGGCATGAGTTCGATCACAACCGGCCCATGCGTCATATCCATGACCAAGGTGTTCTCAGGATCTTTAATGTCAGCCATAAGGCTATCCCTTCAATTTTAGTGGGTTTGGTTATTGCGCATCCGAAGCCAGCTGCATTTTTACGATCGTGTCAGGATTTGAAACCGTACCGCTTCGGGGATCTCCTTTTTTGATCTTATCAATATGTTCCATGCCATCAACCACTTTGCCGAAGACAGTATACTTGCCGTTGAGATGTGACGCCGGCTCCAAGGTGATAAAAAACTGGCTGTTCGCGCTATTGGGATCACTTGTGCGGGCAGCGCCGAGCACACCGCGTTTGAACGGTTCGCTGGAAAATTCAGCAGGCAGATCGGGATAGCTTGACCCGCCCGTTCCGGTCCCCGTCGGGTCGCCGGTTTGCGCCATGAAACCCTGAATTACCCGGTGGAATTTAAGGCCGTCGTAAAAGCCTTCCTTGGTCAGCTTTTTGAAGCGTTCGACATGTTTTGGCGCGACATTGGGCAGCAATTCTATTGTCACGCGCCCGTCATTCAAATCCATATAGACCGTATTCGCCTTGCTTGCCGCGAGGGCTGACGATGCGAGCGCAAAAACGGCCAAGGTCGCAAAGAGGAGACGTTTCATATAACAATTGCTCCGGGGGGCTAATTAGCTACTAAGACGAAGCTGTCTGGCTCAGCTTTTGTTTGAGTTGAGCCGCAACCATCGCCGGTACAAAGGCGGAGACATCGCCGCCCATCTGCGCGATCTGACGGACAAAAGTGGCGGCAATATGCCTATGCTGAGTAGAAGCTGGCAGGAAAATCGTATCCAGGGCCGGAGCGATCGAGCCGTTCATGCCGGCCATTTGCATTTCATAATTGAAATCCGTCGTGTCACGAAGGCCGCGCAGAATCGCTGCTGCCCCATGGAAGCGCGCAGCATCGACGACGAGATTATCGAATGTGACGACCTCAACGATTGCATTGGCCGACTGATTAAGGTTGGCTGTCTCCTGCCGCAGCATCTCGACGCGTTCTGCCCCGGCGAAGAGCGGCTTTTTACCATGATGGACGCCAACGCCGATAATGACGCGGTCGAACAGTATCGCCGCCTTTTCGATCACAAACAGATTACCGAAACTTACGGGAT